>NZ_PUFI01000009.1:0-181819 GCF_004354645.1 Leuconostoc fallax
TCCCTTCCTCTCCATAGATATGGAAGTTTAGCTCAGCTGGGAGAGCACCTGCCTTACAAGCAGGGGGTCACAGGTTCGATCCCTGTAACTTCCATAGCCGGAAAAGGCTGAAGATACTGGCGAACGGGAAACGTAGCGCCGACTTAGCTCAGTTGGTAGAGCACCGCTCTTGTAAAGCGGGGGTCGAAGGTTCGAGTCCTTTAGTCGGCATGAACATGCGGATATAGTTCAGAGGTAGAACATCACCTTGCCATGGTGGGGGTCGCGGGTTCGAATCCCGTTGTCCGCTTAATATGCCGGCGTGGCGGAATAGGCAGACGCACAGGACTTAAAATCCTGCGATAGAGATATCGTACCGGTTCGATCCCGGTCGCCGGCATATATGCACCTATAGCGCAATTGGATAGAGCGTCTGACTACGAATCAGGAGGTTGCAGGTTCGACTCCTGCTAGGTGCATAGAGGTTAGAGTAATTTAATCTCTTTTTTAAGTTTTTGAGGAGCTGAAGCTCTCGAGAAACTATCGGGATGTAGCTCAGCTTGGTAGAGCACCTGGTTTGGGACCAGGGGGTCGCAGGTTCGAATCCTGTCGTCCCGATTAAATCGTATGTGATATGGTTTAGCACGATCGCGGTGTAGCTCAGCTGGCTAGAGCGTTCGGTTCATACCCGAGAGGTCGAGGGTTCGATTCCCCCCGCCGCGATAGGTCGATAAAGGACCTTTAGCTCAGTTGGTTAGAGCAGACGGCTCATAACCGTCCGGTCGTTGGTTCGAGTCCAACAAGGTCCATTGAGAGGGCCTTCAGAGATAGTGGAGGATTACCCAAGTCTGGCTGAAGGGAACGGTCTTGAAAACCGTCAGGTCGGGAAACCGGCGCGGGGGTTCGAATCCCCCATCCTCCTTAACCCTTAAATATAGAGGGTAAGACATAATATTATCGCGGGATGGAGCAGTCTGGTAGCTCGTCGGGCCCATAACCCGAAGGTCGTTGGTTCAAATCCAGCTCCCGCAATTGGTCGCATGGTCTAGCTGGTTAGGACGCCTGCCTGTCACGCAGGAGATCACGGGTTCGAACCCCGTTGTGACCGTTTAAGTATGAAGATACTTAGATGGCTCGGTAGCTCAGTTGGTAGAGCAATGCATTGAAGCTGCATGTGTCGGCGGTTCGATTCCGTCCCGCGCCATAGGTCAAGAGATTGACTGAAGCGACAAGGTAAGCCTGCGAATGTAGTTCAATGGTAGAATTCCAGCCTTCCAAGCTGGCTATGCGGGTTCGATTCCCGTCATTCGCTTATGGGCCTGTAGCTCAGTTGGTTAGAGCACTGTGTTGATAACGCAGGGGTCACAGGTTCGAGTCCCGTCAGGCCCATGATAAAGAAGAGAGTTCTTGTAACTCTCTTTTTCTTTCCCTTCTTTTTTGTTTTATAATGTAACTCTAGAATAGAGGTGCGTATAATGTTGCTATTGAGTGTTTTAAATATTATTGGTTTAGTGTTAACAACGTTCATTATTTACTATACATTTAAATATTGGCGAAAAAATCCGATGAAACGCCTCGTATTGGGATATGTAGCCTTACTAGTAATGTATATAGGTACTAATATTTCTGTTAATGCCTGGTCTTTCTACCAACAAGTAGATAAAAATATTATTTATCTTGTTAATGCAATTTCTTTTCTAATCGTTGTAGAATTTGGATATTTTATAGTACGTAATATAATGATGAATTTAACTAGGCAACCGCAGACTGGGCCATTAGTTGTGCTAGGTGGTGGTTTAGTTCAAGGACAGTATGTTGGCAAAATTGTAGGTGCACGAGTGGATCTCATGGCGCAGGATGCACATAGTATTTATAAAACAACTGGTGAGTGGCCCATAATGGTGTTTTCGGGTGGACAAGGACCGGATGAAATACTAAGTGAAGCGCGGGCAATGCGGGATTATGCAGTTTTAAAATATAAAATACCGTTAGAAAAAACAATTCTAGAAGAACATTCACGTAATACCTTTCAAAATATAGCGTTAACTTATCGCATCATTCGGGAAAATTTTACGCTATATACAAGCAATTATCATTTATATAGGGCGCTAATGTTGGCTAAGCAGCAGGGACTTAATGTTTCGGTCAGAGGAGCACATACGAAATATACATATAAAATGTTTGCGCTGTTACGTGAATTTTCGGGTATGATTAAAATCTGGCAAAAAGTAAATTTTATATACGCGGCATTAGTGATCACATTCACAATATATTATATAAGCAATGTATATTTATACAAATGAAAATAATTTTAGAGCTGTTGATGTACGATAATGAAGAGGTTTAATTGGTGAAATACTAACAAATTAACCTTGCTTTTTTAATTTATGCATTTATTCCAAACAAAATGAGATGAAATGTTAATTTTTTATGTGTTTTCTGTAATTTATAGTGGTTTAACTTTGACTGTTTACAGGTTTTACTAGTACAATAATAGTTAAGGTTTAATTGATAATACAATATGGGAAAAATATCTTATATTCTTAATTTATACTAGAACCTTGTACTAGAGAGGAGATTAATCATGTCAATGATTGAATTCAAAAATGTTGAGAAGTACTATGGTGACTTCCATGCTTTAAAAAATGTAAATCTATCCATTGATGCTGGTGAAACCGTTGTGCTTATTGGACCGTCAGGTTCAGGTAAATCAACGTTAATTAGAACAATTAATGGGCTAGAGGAAATTCAAGAAGGACAGCTAATCGTTAATGGGTATGATTTGCATGATCCGAAAACGGATATCAATCGTATTCGTAAAAATGTTGGAATGGTTTTCCAGCATTTCAATCTCTACAATAATAAGTCAACGCTAGAGAACATCATGTTGGCACCACGCTTAGTTTTGAAGCGTGATGAGGCAGAGAACAAAAAAGTTGCTATGGAGTTGCTTGATAAGGTTGGTTTAGCTGATAAAGCTGATAGTATGCCTTCTGCTTTGTCTGGTGGGCAAAAGCAACGTGTAGCCATCGCTCGTTCATTAGCTATGAAGCCAAAAGCGTTGTTGTTTGATGAACCAACATCTGCTTTGGATCCAGAAATGATTGGTGATGTATTGGATGTTATGAAGGATATTGCTTCGGATTCTGATATGACAATGCTAGTCGTGACGCACGAAATGAACTTTGCCAAGCAGGTTGCAGATCGTGTTATCTTTATGGATGCCGGCGAAATTTTGGAAGATAGTACAACTGAGAAATTCTTTACGAATCCAGACGACCCTCGAGCCAAGCAGTTCTTGAGTCAAGTAGAACGTCATTAATGGAGGGATAATATGGAAAAGGCTAAAAAAAAGCGATTTGGTTTAATCGCTGCGATTGTTTTAGCGTTATTGATTGTCTTGGGTGTATGGGGCGGTTTAGCCAAAGGTGCTTCTGAAGCAAAACATGTGGATACATTTGATCGTATTAAGGAACAGCATCGTATTGTATGGGGTGTTAAAGCTGATACGCGCCTGTTTGGTTTAATGAATACTAAAACTGGTGAATATGAAGGTTTCGATGTTGATATTGCTCGCGCAGTGACGAAACAAATCGCTAAAGACCAAAACATTAAACTTAAGGCAGAACTGGTTCAAGTTTCTTCTAGCTCGAAAATTCAGTTGCTTAAAAATGCCAACATTGATGCAACGGCCTCGGTTATGACAATTACCAAGGAACGAGAAAATCAAGTTGATTTTACGCAACCTTATTTCCCAGCCGGACAGTCTTTGTTAGTTAAGGAAAATTCGGACATTCGTTCGGTTAAAGATTTGAATCAGCCGGGTCGAACAGTTATCGGAGCAGTTGGTACTACAGCGATACCAACCATGAAGGAATTTGCGCCAAAAGTCAGAGTGCTTTCATTAGCTGATTATGCACAGAGCATGACAGCTTTAAAGGCTGGGCAAGGTGATGCGTTAACAACTGATAATGCGATATTATATGGACTAGCGCAACAAAATCCGGGCTATAAGATTGTCGGTGGTAACTTTACGAACCAACCTTATGGATTGGCTACAGATAATGACCAACCTCGGATGATTGCGGCGATGAATAAGGCCCTAGATGAACTAGAAAAAAACGGCACATATAATCGTTTGATCAAGAAATGGTTCTCAAATGTACCCGGATTGGATTGGAGGACTTTGCAAAAATGACGACGATATTTACAGATAATCTCTCAACATTTTTATCAGGATTCGGTTATACACTCCTTGCATCGTTAATTGCCCTTGTCGGATCGATGATTTTAGGTACGCTGTTTGCCATTCTAGAAATTTTACCAAATAAGGCGTTGTCCATTTTTGGTCACACTTATGTGGAAATTTTCCGAAATATACCGCTGTTGGTTATTACAATGTTCTTCTATATTGTGATTTCAAACGCCATTAAAATCTCCGGATTTTGGTCGGGAACGTTAGGTTTGACACTATATACTTCTGCATTTATTGCAGAGACAGTGAGAGCCGGTATTCAATCGATTGATAGTGGTCAAATGGAAGGGGCGCGTGCTAACGGATTGTCATACGGACAAGCGATGTCACGAATTATCCTGCCACAAGCATTTGTGGTTGCCTTACCATCTCTAGCGAACCAGTTTATTAACTTAGTTAAAAACTCTTCGATTCTTGCCTTTGTTGCGGGATTTGATATTATGTACCAGGCGAACGTCATTGCGGGCTTGAATTTTGATCCGTTTAACACATATATCGTTGCAGGTATTTTGTACTTGATTATCACGTTGCCGCTATCTTATTACATGCAACATCTTGAAAAGAAAAGCGCATAGGAGGCTTAGGAATTATGATAATTTTATCTTCAATGTTTTCTGCCTTCAGTGCTGATAATTTAAAGTATTTGCTAGGCGGTCTAGGGATCACGATTTTAGTTTCAGTCGTATCAATTGTTTTGTCTTTCGTTATCGGATCCATTTTAGGTGTTATCCGATATGAAAAAATACCATATTTTTCACGGTTTGTGGGTTTGATTATTGATATTGTTCGAAACTTACCACTTTTGTTAATTATCTTCTTTACGTACTTCGCCTTACCACGTTTTGGCGTCCATCTTTCCATCCTGACATCAGCAATTATTGCGATGACAGCATTTGAATCGATGATGGTTGCCGAAATTATCCGTGGTGGCTTAAAGTCAATTGATTTTGGTCAAACAGAAGGCGCACGTTCAACCGGTATGTCCAACGCGCAAACAATGTGGCATATCATTTTGCCACAAGCATATAAGACGATGATTCCGCCATTGATTTCACAATTTATTTCTTTGGTTAAGGATACATCATTGGCAACGGCCATTGTCTTACCTGAGTTAATGTATCGTGCACAAATTGTCTACGGACAAGATAATACGTACATGGTACCGATTTTGCTATTGATTGCGGCGATGTACTTTGTTGTCAACTATGGCCTATCATTATTAGCTAAATGGTTTGATTCAAAATTAGCTTAAGATAAGAAAAATGAATGATTATTAAAAAACACTATACAGTAGATATAGTGTTTTTTATTTGTATGCGTTTTCATTGTGTCATATAATGAGTTGTATATGAGATATTGATGTGATAAAATATTCTCATTGTTAAGAAATGTCTCGGGAGGATATTTTATATGGATACATGGAAAAAAGTAGCCCTAGGCGCTGCGGCCGTTGTTGTCGTAGCTGGTGGTACACGTGCCGCTGGTTTGTGGGGCAATAGTAAAGACGGTGCGAATTCAAAGTCACTACATTTCACTTTACCTACTGAAATTCAAACACTAGATATTTCAAAAAATACAGATACTTATTCTGGTAACATAATTGGTAACACTGGTTCTAATTTAATGAGAATTGATAAAGACGGTAAGCCAGCGATGGATTTGGCCAAGTCAGTTACCGCTTCGAAAGATGGCTTAACCTATACAGCTGAACTACGTGATGGGTTGAAGTGGTCAGATGGTTCAAAATTGACGGCTCAAGACTTTGTCTATTCTTGGCAACGCATAGTTGATCCAAAAACAGCATCACAATATGCTTATCTCGCCTCTGGTGTTAAGAATGCAGATAAAATTACAGCCAAAAAAGCACCTGTTGATACTTTAGGTGTTAAGGCGGATGGTAATAAATTGACGTTCACTTTGGAACGACCATTGCCACAGTTTAAGTATCTGCTGACATTTGCTAACTTTATGCCGCAAAAAGAAAGCTTTGTGGATAAGCAAGGTAAGAAATATGCGACAACGGCTAAGACGCAGTTATATTCCGGACCATATAAGTTTGAAGGTTGGAATGGGACTAATAATAGCTTCAAGATGGTAAAAAATGATAATTATTGGAACGCCAAGAATACCAAAACTGATGAAATTACTTGGCAAGTTGTAAAAAAGCCCGAAACAGCTGTTCAACTGTATAAACAAGGTAAGCTTGATCGAACAACTATTTCTGATACACCCGAACTTTATAAGGCCAATAAAAATAATAAGGATGCCGTTAAGCAACCGGAGGCTACAACATCATTTATTGAATATAATCAAACAGGTAAAAATAAGTTCTTAGCTAATCAAAAGATTCGCCAAGCATTAAACTATGCGACAAATCGTAAAGAATTGACGGATCAGGTTACGTCAGGTATTTCAACAGCCGCTACTGGACTAGCACCAGAAGCTTTGGCAAAGACAGCTAATGGCAAAGATTTGGCTGCTTATGTTAACCCAGGATATAGCTATGACACTAAGAAGGCTCAAGAACTATTTAAAGAAGGATTAAAAGAAGTTGGTGAATCAAAAATGACGCTCACTATCACTTCTGATGCAGACAGACCAGCTGCAAAGTCGACATTGGACTACCTCCAAGGTTCTTTGCAAAAAGCTTTGCCTAATCTAAAGGTTGAAGAAAAGTTTGTACCATTTGCCCAACGTCTAAAAGACTCACAGACACAAAACTTTGATGCAGTTGTTACTCTTTGGGGTGGTGATTATCCTGAAGGGTCAACATACTATGACTTGTTCAAGAGTGATTCTTCATATAACAACGGTAAATTCAAGAATACGACTTATGATAAAGCACTCGAAGAAGCTGAAACAAAGAATGCTTTGAATGATGCAGCGCGAGATAGCAATTATAAGACAGCTGAAAAAGCTTTGTTTGATGAAGGAAATATTAACCCACTTTACTTCCGTTCACAATATGCATTACAACGTTCAAATGTAAAGGGTGTATTGATTAACACAACTGGCTTACAAATGGATGTCACAAAAGCATATCGTCAATAACAAAATTTTGCTATTATTAACTTATCATTAATTAGTAATAAGAATTGATCATATGGTTATGGTCAATTCTTATTTATTAGGAAGACGACTCATGGTTAAATATATTTCGAAACGATTACTACTTTTAGTCTTCACGTTATTTTTAGTGGTTACGGCAACATTTTTCTTGATGCAAGTTATGCCAGGAACGCCATTTAATAACCCTAAATTAACGCCAGACATGTTAGCACAATTGAATAAAGCGTATGGACTTGACTTGCCAGTGTGGCAACAGTATTTGCACTATCTTGCTAATGCTTTTACTGGTGATTTTGGAACGTCATTTCAATATCAAAACCAAAGTGTGGGGATGTTAATTGGTCAACGTCTCCCTGTATCAGCACAACTGGGCGCCCAAGCCCTAGTTGTTGGTGTCATCGCCGGCCTCTTTATGGGGGCTGCTTCGGCACGAAATAAGAACAACAAAATTGATGGTACATTAGGGATTATTTCAACATTGGGTATCTCAGTACCTAGCTTTATATTAGGTATTATTTTAGTTTATTTGTTTGGCTTTAAGTGGGCGTTGTTCCCTGTGTCAGGCTGGGGCGATTCCTTTTCTGAAACAATTCTACCGACTTTAGCCTTAGCTGTTAGTCCTGCAGCGGTAACAACGCGATTCGTTCGTTCGGAAATGATCGAAGTGTTATCATCTGATTATGTACAGCTTGCTAAAGCCAAGGGTTTAAGCGACAAAGAAATTGTTAACAAGCATGCTTATCGTAATTCAATGATTCCAGTGTTAACGTTAATTGGCCCGATGGCGGCTAATTTATTAACGGGGTCTGTATTGATTGAAAATATCTTCTCCATTCCAGGAATCGGTCAACAATTTGTGACGTCTATTCCATCTAAGGACTTCCCAGTTATTATGGGTACAACAATTGTATATGCCATGATGTTAATGGTGATGATTTTGATTACAGATATTTTGACGGCAGTGGTTGATCCACGTGTTCGTTTGCGATAGGAGGTCTGAAAAATGGCTGCAAATACAAATGATTTTGTGATTGTTGGTGCCCAAAATTCAGAGGCCAACGAACATATCTCTAAACCAGCACTATCTTTCTGGCAGGATGCTTGGCGACGATTAAAACTCAATAAATTGGCGGTGATTTCATTATGGTTCTTAGTTTTGATTCTAGGGTTTGCCATATTGTCAACGATTTTTGTTCCACAGAGCAAAGCTAACGCCTTTGACTCTAATCAAGTGGGGACATATAAGAATTTACCACCTAAATCTGGCTTACCCATTCCTGGATGGGATGGTCAAATTAAAGAGCCAGGAGCAACAGAAAAAACCGATGTTTATACTACGCAAAATGTTCCCAGTAAGGATAAATTCCTATTAGGAACGGACACCATTGGGCGTTCCTTGGGATTACGTATCGTGGTTGGCTTGCGTATTTCTTTGTTAGTTGCGGTTGCCGCAACATTTATTGATTTGATTATTGGTGTGTCATACGGCGTCTTTTCGGGTTGGAAAGGTGGCTGGATTGATACAGTGCTACAACGTATTATTGAAGTGGTTTCCTCAATTCCAAACTTAATTATCGTGACGATGTTAGGGTTATTGTTAGGCAACGGTATTTTCTCAATTATCTTAGCGATTGCCATGACTGGGTGGATTAATATGGCACGTCAAGTTCGAAATATGACGTTGTCACTCAAAGAAAGAGACTATGTATTAGCTGCTAAGTCGTTAGGTGAGAGTTCTACAAAGGTTGCACTCAAGCATTTAATTCCAAATATGGCTGGTACAATCATTGTGCAAGTGATGATGACAATTCCAACTGCTATTATGTTTGAAGCGGTTTTGTCAGCGATTAACTTGGGGGTTAAGCCACCAACATCATCATTGGGATCTTTGATTTCTGATGCCCAAAATATGCTGCAATTCTATCCTTATCAGATTTTATTGCCATCATTTGTATTGGTGCTAATTTCGTTAGCCTTTATCTTATTGGGTGATGGTTTACGCGATGCATTTGATCCACGTGCGAGTGAGGATTAAGGAGTAGAGCATGAGTGAAGTTTTAAAAGTAGAAAATTTACATGTTGATTTCAATACGTACGCAGGAAAAGTAAAAGCCATCCGGGATGTTTCTTTTTCACTAGAAAAAGGTGAGACGTTAGCAATTGTTGGTGAGTCTGGTTCTGGTAAATCAGTGACTACCAAAACGTTAATGGGGCTAAATGCCAAAAATGCTGAAATATCAGAAGGCAGTCAATTATTATTTAAAGGTCAAAACTTACTTGATCTTAAAGAATCAGAATGGCAAAAGATTCGTGGTAACGAAATTGCGATGATTTTCCAAGACCCCATGACCAGTTTAGATCCGACCATGAAAATCGGTATGCAGATCGCGGAACCTTTAATGAAACATCAGAAATTGTCAAAGGAAGCAGCATTAAAGCGTGCTTTGGCATTGATGGAAGGGGTTGGTATTCCAGCTGCGGCGGAACATATTGATGATTATCCACACCAATGGTCTGGTGGTATGCGTCAGCGTGCAGTTATTGCGATTGCACTGGCCGCTGATCCGGAGATTTTGATTGCGGATGAACCAACAACGGCATTAGATGTGACAATCCAAGCACAAATTTTGAAATTAATGAAGGATATTCAACAACAAACTGATAACGCCATTATTTTCATTACTCATGATTTAGGTGTTGTTGCCGGAATGGCGGACCGTGTCGCCGTGATGTACGCAGGAAAGATTGTTGAATACGGAACAGTAGATGAAATTTTCTTTAATCCACAACATCCGTACACATGGGGATTGCTGAATTCCATGCCAACAACAGATACGCAAAGTGGTGGCTTACAGGCAATTCCAGGGACGCCACCGGACTTGCTAGAGCCACCTAAAGGGGATGCCTTTGCAGCAAGGAATCAATATGCTCTAGCAATTGATCGCCAAGAGGAGCCCCCTTTCTTTAAAGTGAGTGAGACACATTATGCAGCGACATGGTTGTTAGATGAACGTGCGCCGAAAGTGACGCCACCCATTCCAATTCAGAATCGCTGGGCCCATTGGGCACAACTAAAAGGAAATGAGGCTTAATTAATGTCTGAAACACAAGCAAGACCTAAGAAATTAGTTGAGTTAAATGATTTACAGTTGAGTTTTAATCCAGGGAAAAGTAACGAAGTTAAAGCGATTGATCATGTGAGCTTTGATATTTATGAAGGTGAAGTTTTTGGCTTGGTTGGTGAATCTGGATCGGGGAAAACGACCATCGGACGGACAATTCTAAAACTTTATGAGCCAACTGGTGGTGAAATTAAGTTTAATCATGAAGATGTTACGAATCTAAAAGGCAAAGCACTATCTGAATTTAGAAAAGATGCACAAATGATTTTCCAAGACCCGCAAGCGAGTTTGAATGGGCGTATGAAAGTGCGCGACATTATTGCGGAGGGATTAGATATTAATCACCTTGTTAAAAGCAAAAAAGAGCGTCATGACAAAGTACAAGAACTCTTGAAACTTGTTGGCTTGAACGAAGATCATGTTACGCGTTATCCACATGAATTTTCTGGTGGGCAACGGCAACGTATCGGGATTGCTAGAGCTTTAGCTGTCGATCCTAAATTTATTATTGCGGATGAACCCATTTCAGCTTTAGATGTATCAATTCAAGCGCAAGTTGTTAATCTCATGAAAGAATTGCAACATAGACACAGCCTAACTTATTTATTTATTGCGCATGATTTAAGTATGGTAAAGTATATTTCTGATCGGATTGGGGTTATGCATTGGGGAAAGTTATTAGAAATTGGCACAGCAGATGCTGTTTATAATCATCCGCTGCATCCTTATACTAAGAGCTTATTATCCGCAATACCGGTGCCAGATCCTGAAGTAGAAATGCAACGCCAGCATATTGAATATGACGCAAGCATTGAAACAGATGGTCAAGCACGTGAAATGATTGAAGTGAATCCTGGGCATTTTGTTCTAGCAACGCCACAAGAGGCAAAGCAATACGCCAATGACCAAAAGTAATCAATATAAAAAGCACTGTATTTACAGTGCTTTTTATATTGATTTTTTAGATACTTAATTTATAAATTCTAGCTTCATAAGGGCGTAACGTTTCGCCTGTATCATCTGCATAATTGGCAAGTAATAGGTCAACATGTTTTTGATCCGTATATTGCGTATAATGACGGGTTAAGGTCTGATCGGTGAAATTATTGATAACCAACAAAGCGTCATCTTTACCTTGGCGAAGATATGCATAAACAGCAGCATCGTCTTCATCGATAAGTTGGTATTTTCCTGTCGTGACAAGTGGTTCATTATAGCGCAACTGAATTAACTTTTGATAATAGTAGAAAATGGAATCCGGATTTTTCAGTGATTCTGTGACATTGATTTTCGGATAATTAGCGTTGAGTTTTAACCAAGGCTTTCCGGTTGTAAAGCCTGCATTGTTAGTATTATCCCATTGCATGGGTGTACGGGAATTATCACGAGACTGTGCTTGAATATAGCGCATCATCGTTTCGCCGTCAATAAGATGGTCACGTTCTACCAAATAGTGATAGGCGTTTTTAGTTTCGACATCATCGTAATCATCTAATTGATCAAAATGTGCATTGGTCATGCCAAGCTCTTCACCTTGATAAATATAAGGCGTTCCCTGTTGCATATGCAATAACGTAGCCAACATCTTAGCTGATCGTTCACGGTATTCAGGGCGATCGTCCCCAAAACGACTAACTGCACGGGGCTGATCGTGATTACCCCAAAATAGCGAGTTCCAAGCAACACCATATAGCTTATTTTGCCACTTTGACATGTTGGCTTTTAGTTTTCTTAAATCAACTTTTTGATCATACCATCTTTGTAATGCGGGATTAGGATTGTGATCCAAACTCACATGTTCCATTTCAAAAACCATGTTCAGTTCAGAGCCGTCAAGGTTAGCATATTTTAATGCATTTTCAACGTTAACACCTGTTGTCTCACCAACGGTAATTAAATCAGCACGATTGAGCACCTTTTGTCGCATCTCTTGAATATAGTCGTGGACATGTGGACCATTCGGTACGATCTTGTCAGAATTACTATATTCCGCGCCGTCTGCAATATGACCATCTGGTAGACCATCTGGTTTAGAAATTAATGAAATCACATCCATACGGAAGCCATCAATGCCACGATCCACCCAGCGGTTCATCATATCAAAAATAGTGTCACGAACACGCTGACTTTCCCAGTTCAAATCTGGTTGCTCATCGACAAAAAGGTGTAGATAGTATTGCCCAGTTGCTTCATCAAATTTCCAGGCTGAACCGGAAAAATAAGAGCCCCAGTTGTTGGGTTCGTGACCGTCTACTGGGTCACGCCAAATATAGAAATCACGTTTGTCACTATTTTTGGATTGTCGACTTTCAATAAACCAATCGTGCTGATCGGATGTATGATTAACGACTAAGTCCATGATGATTTTGATACCAAGCTGATGGGCCTTATCTAACAATGTTTTGAATTCAGTCATTGTACCAAACTCAGGATTGATACTATCGTAATCCGAAATATCATAACCATTATCTTTGTTGGGTGAAGCGTATATTGGATTCAACCAGATAACGTTGGCGCCTAATGTCTTGATGTAGTCTAATCGTTGTGTAATACCAGCGATATCGCCAATACCATCAGCATTAGTATCTTGAAATGAACGTGGATAAACTTGATAGACAACAGATTTTTGCCACCATTTGATAGTGTTTACTGACATGATGAAAACTCCTTTTGTTTTAATTAAAGTTGAGATAATTGATTTTCGGCGGATGTTTCTTTAACCACCCAGATTAAGATTGAACAAATAAAGAAGCAGATACCTGAAATCATAATCATATGTGGCATTGATTCACCCAAAGCAGGGAAGAGAGAGAAGCTCACAACAGAGGCAAAAATCTGTGGAATACAGATAAAGCAGTTGAAGAGTCCCAAATACATCCCATCGTGTTGACCGTCTAATGCATTCGTTAAAATAGTAAAGGGAATGGTAATTAAGCTAATCCAAGCAATTCCAATCAGTGCAAACGCAAGTAATGACATCAGTTGGGTATGGCCCAATGCTAGAACAATGAAGCCAACACCACCACAAAGCATACCAAATGAAAAGGCGGGCTTGCGTGTCTTCTTATTAATACGCTGAATGACTAATCCCCAGAGAATCGCAACAAAGGCGTATAACGCTTGCAAAACACCAAACCAGTTACCAGCTTCTTGATAACCGTGTGTCGCAGGATCACTCACGTGCCAGATGTTTTGTGCAAGTGTTCCAGTAGAATATGTCCACATGTATTGAATAGCAATCCAAGCAAAGAATTCCACTAATCCTAATGTCCAAAAAACAGTAGGTGCTTTCTTCAAAATAACGGAAATTGGGTCATTGTTGTGCTGACCTTCTTTCAAGCCGTGATAAGCAGCGAAGTCTTTAGGGTTATATTCTTTAACGTTAACGATTGTAAAGATACTGGCAACAACTAAGATTGCTGCGCCAATATAGAATGAAATAATAACTGAAGGTGGTAAAGAACCACGCTTAGCCACGTTAGCGACACCCACAAGTGTCAAAATATAAGGAAACATATAGGCTACAATGGAACCAACGCTACCCCAAATGTTTTGCCAAGTCCAAGCCTTGTCTTTTTGAGATTCATTGACCATATCAGGAATAATCATTTTATATGGCTGCATCGCAGCATTAGAAGATAAATCCATAAATAAAACCGTGACTGCGCCAAACCATAATGCGGTCATGGAACCATAACCGAAACCAAAGGAACCGGTATTGGGTAGCAAGAGCATGACGATAACGGCGACGAGAGTCCCACCGATTAAATAAGGCATACGTCGACCGATACGAGGGAGCCATGTTTTATCCGAAAAATAACCAATGAGTGGTTGAACAATCATACCGGCCAAAGGTGGTAGAATAAAGAAGAATCCTAGCTTATTAGGGTCTGCACCAATGGTTTGGAATATACGGCCCATACTGCCGGTTTGTAGTGAAAAAGCGACTTGAACACCGGCATAACCGAATGTGATCAGAAACAATTGGAGTGCTGATAGATTCGGTAATCCGGCGGTTTTTTTACTTGTGTTAGTCATAATGTTGCCATTCAAATCCTTTCCAGTGCTTGTGCAATAAAATTGAGTAAACGTTTACTCAAGTAGTATTGTAAGCGTTTACATTTAAGAAGTCAACCACTAGGAGTTAATGATGTCTGTCACAATTAAAGATGTTGCCCGCGAAGCAGGGGTATCTTATGCTTCAGTATCTAGAATATTATCGAATAAAGGTCGGTTTAGTGAAGCAACGGCACAACGTGTTCGAAAAGTTGCTGCTGAATTGGGTTATTTTAAAAATAAAGCAGCCTCAGATTTATCCTCGAATGCCCCACGTGTGATTGGCGTTGTTATGCCACAATCACACACAAATTTTGCTGATTCTTTAATGCAGGGGATTTATGATGCTTCAAAAGCAGATGGCTTTGATATCATCATTTCGTATATGGGTGGGGATGATGATAAAGCACAATCAGCCGCCATTGAAAACTTAGTCAGTCGTAATATTGCAGGGATCTTACTACTGTCGATTCAACTAAAAGTTGAACATGTTAAGCGACTGCAACATTCAAAATTACCATTCATCTCAGTATCCGTTACATTACCGTATGATATTGCAACAGTGACTTCGGATGATTTTGATTTGGGCTATCAAGCTTGTCAATTTTTAATTGCACAGGGACATCGGCGCATTGCTCTAGTTGGTCCCCAAGTTAATGATCAAACAGTTGGAACTCAGCGGTTAAAAGGCTATCAACAGGCATTAGCTGAACATCAGATTTCTTTTGATGAGGCACTTGTTTTTCCTGGTGCCTTTGATTATGAAAGTGGAGAACGCTTATTACAGCGTGAGACGATATTAGAACGTTTTACAGCCGTTATTGCGGCTTCTGATATGGTTGCGCTTGGTGTGATGAATGCCGCTAAAGATCAGGGGATTAGCATTCCAGAACAGCTATCTTTAATCTCAATTGATGGTACTAATTTAACGCAATTAACACGGCCGCGAATCACAGCCATTCAGCAGGATTTTCATCAGATGGGTGAAGTGGCAACTAGGATGATTATTCAAAATATAATGGCAAATCAACCGCTTTATACCACTCGTATTGCGAATCATCTGCTAATGGGGCAAACAGTGGCTAAGATATAGTAATAAAAGTGAATGTTATCTAAATGACAAAATCGTTATAATAAAATTATAAATAATATGAAATGGTGTGAAATAAATGACTGCAATAAAAGATGATTTTTATGACACAATTAATGGTGATTGGGTTCAAAATGCGACAATTCCCGCAGATCGCCCCGTTACAGGTGGCTTTATAGATTTGAATCAAGACATTGAAGATGAAGAACGACGGGTCTTACAAGCTATTCATGATGGTAAACAAGTAGCACCTGATTTATTAAAAGAATTTGTACAATTTCATAAAATGACGGCTAATTGGCAACAACGTGAAGCAGATAGTGTGCAACCTTTAGTCGACGTATTAAAGCCACTAAAAGCGCTAAAAAGCTGGTCTGATTTACAGCAACATTGGTCTGATTTAATTCAGAATGCTTATACAACACCATTGAGTTATGGTGTAGCACCTGATTTTAAGCAGGCTGATTTTAATGAATTATGGCTCTCAGCGCCACAATTAATTTTGCCGGATACAACATCGTATGCTGACGATAATCCGCAAAGAGATATTTTATTAAATGTTTGGCGTGATATGATACGACAATTGCTCTTAGCAACAGGTTGTGATCAAGAGTGGGCACAACACATCGTAGATCAAGCACTGGCATTTGATCGCTTAATTGCACAATACAAAATGAGCAATGAGGCAGCTTCTGATTATTGGCAACTTTATCACCCAAAGCAGCTGCGTGAATTGTCACAGTCAGTAGTAGATGTTGATCTGAAAACCATTTTGACGTCATTATTGGGACAAACGCCAGAAAAAATTATCGTGTCTGATCAACCATTTTGGGAACATGCAAACGAAGTTTATCGTGCACAACATTTTGATATGATTAAGGCTTGGATGATTGCACAAGCCGCTTATGAAACGGCACCATTTTTGACGAACGAGCTCCGTATCTTAGCTGGCACTTATCGTCGGACATTGACGGGTACAGCGCAAGCACCTGATCAAAATAAGGCAGCTTATCGACAGGCGCATTTATTCTTTGCAGATCAAGTGGGGCTTTGGTATGGTAAAACATACTTTGGTGAAAAGGCAAAAAACGATGTTATCAAAATGGTTGAAACAATGATTGGTGTCTATCAACAGCGCTTTACGACCAACACATGGTTAACCCAAGAGACTTTGCGTAAAGCAGCACAGAAGTTGAGTGCTTTGACAATTCACGTTGGTTATCCTGATAAATTACCCGAATATTTGGCACAACGGCAGGTTGATAGTACACAAGATATTATGGGGAACATTATGCAATTTGCTAAAGCAGCTGTTGCTTACAGTTTAGGTCAATGGCACAAAGCACCAGATCGTAATATTTGGCAAATGCCTGCAGATTTAGTGAATGCTTATTATGATCCGATGCATAATGAAATTGTTTTCCCAGCCGCCATTTTACAGGCACCGTTTTACAGTCTAGAGCAAACGCCATCTCAGAACTTTGGCGGTATTGGTACGGTTATTGCACATGAAGTGACCCATGCATTCGATACTAATGGGGCGCGGTTTGATGAAAAGGGCAATTTGAATGAGTGGTGGGTTGCCAGTGATTTTGAGAACTTTGAGGAACGAACGAAAAAAGTTGAACAGCAATTTGATGGTTTAATGATTGGGGAAACTAAGATTAATGGCCATCTCACGCTTTCGGAAAATGTCGCTGATTTGGGCGGACTTAGTGCTGCTTTGGCTGCCGCTAAGCAAGATGTCGGATTTGATGCAACACAATTCTTTATGAATTATGCTAAAATTTGGCGTCAAAAAGCAAAGCCAGAGTATACGGCGATGTTAGCAGCAATGGATGTACATGCGCCGGCACGCTTACGTGTGAATGTTCAAGTGAAAAACTTTGATACTTTCTTTGATATCTTTCATGTTACTGAAAAAGATGGCATGTGGCGATCACCGAAGGATCGGGTACAAATTTGGTAAGTGCTTAAAAGAACCGATTGGTTCTTTTTTTATTGACCGCAGAAAGTAGAACAGGATAGAATATAAAGATGTGATTAGGAGACGGAAATGACAGAAACCATTGTCTTGAGAGTGATTCAGTTGCTCTTGGTTATAACTTTATTAGCAACATTAAGCTTATTTATTTGGCAATATTTTAAAGCAAAGGCACCCATATTTAAGAAATTTGGTTTGGGGGCATTGATTGGCTTTTTTACTGATTTTGGTGATACTTTAGGTATTGGCTCTTTTGCAACCACAACGGCAGCCTTTCAAGCAACTCACTTTATTGATGATGGTCGGAAATTACCAGGGACGCTTAATACGATGCACGCTATTCCCGTCATGGTAGAAGCGCTATTCTTTATTACCGCCGTAAAAGTTGAGCTCATGACTTTGATTCCGATGACGACAGCAGCTGTACTTGGGGCTTATTTTGGCACCCATATTACCAAAAACTGGCATGCACCAACTGTGCAACGTGTAATGGCGTTTGCGTTATTAATTGCTATCGTGATTATGGTCGTTAGAATGGTAACAACGCCAGGTGCTAACAATGCTTTGAGCGTTCATGGCTTACATGGGTGGTGGTTAGTGTTAGGTATTGCTTTCAATTTTGGCATTGGTATATTAATGACGATGGGGCTTGGTAATTATGCACCAGAATTAATTTTCTTTTCACTGATGGGTGTTAATCCAAGTATTGCGTTTCCTGTGATGATGTTGGACGCTGCATTGATTATGCCAACGACGGCGTGGAATGTTGTGAAGATGAAGCGAGTATCCTGGCAAGGACTAGCAGGCATGGTGGTCGGTGGTGTTTTGGGTGTCTTCATGGCCGCAAAATTTTTTACGAGTTTGAACGTTACTTTATTACAAATACTCATTATTGTTGTGTCACTGTGGACGGCATTTATGCTATTTAGAAACTCATATAAAAATAATATAAAAAAAATCGATGTATAGGGTTGTCAACCATGCAAATATTTGTTATTATAATATAGTTGTTTGAGACGACATGGGAGTGTAGCGAAGTCTGGCTAAACGCGACGGACTGTAAATCCGTTCCTTCGGGTTCGTAGGTTCGAATCCTACCGCTCCCATATAATGATATTGTAAAATATCATTATTGCCCCTTGGCCAAGTGGTAAGGCAGTGGTTTTTGGTACCGCTATGCGCTGGTTCGAATCCAGCAGGGGCAATGATAGAGAGAAGTAACGTGCTACGATGTAGCACGTTTTTTGTTGCGTTATTTTACCTGCTCAAAAGTTCACAGTTTGCAACACAAATAGTAAGAAATGACTTATAATGTTGTTGTAACTAAAAAAATTGGAGGCTATCATGGCTAAATTGACTGTTTCAGATTTGGAACTTTCAGGTAAGAAAGTATTAATGCGCGTTGACTTTAACGTGCCAATTAAAGACGGTGTTATTGGTAACGATAACCGTATTGTGGCCGCTTTGCCAACCATCAAGTATGTTTTGGAAAACAATGGCCGTGCAATTCTTTTCTCTCACTTGGGACGTATCAAGTCTGAAGATGATAAGAAAGAATTATCATTGGCACCCGTTGCTGCACGCTTGGGTGAATTATTGGGTAAGGACGTTAAGTTCGTGCCACAAACTCGCGGTGAAGAACTAGAATCAGCAATCAATGCTTTGCAAGATGGCGAAGTTTTGATGGTTGAAAACACACGTTTTGAAGATGTTGTTGACGGCGAAGTTGTCAAGAACGAATCAAAGAATAACCCTGAATTGGGTAAGTATTGGGCATCATTGGGTGATGACTTGTTCATCAACGATGCCTTTGGTACAGCACATCGTGCCCACGCTTCAAACGTTGGTATTGCTTCAAATGTTTCACAAGCAGCTGCTGGCTTCTTGATGGAAAAGGAAATCAAGTTCTTGGGTGATGCTGTTGCTAACCCAGTTCGTCCTTTTGTTGCCATTATTGGTGGTGCAAAAGTTTCTGACAAGATTGAAATTGTTAAGTCATTGTTAAACAAAGCTGACAAGGTGATTGTTGGTGGTGGTATGGCTTACACATTTGATGCTGCTAAGGGACATCAGATTGGTAACTCATTGTTTGAAGCTGATAAGGTTGAATTGGCAAAAGAATTAATGGCTGAAGCCGGTGACAAGCTTGTTTTGCCAGTTGATTCAATTACTGCTGATGCTTTCTCAAACGATGCAAAGACTGAAGTTGTTGATGCAGCAGCAGGTATCCCTGACGGTTACATGGGTCTTGATATCGGTCCTAAGTCAGTTCAATTGTTGCAAGACACATTGGCAGATGCTAAGACAGTTGTTTGGAACGGTCCTATGGGCGTGTTTGAAATGTCTAACTTTGCTAAGGGAACTTTGGCTATTGGTGAAGACCTTGTTAAAGTTACTGAAAATGGTGGCACAACTATCGTTGGTGGTGGTGACTCAACAGCCGCAGTACAACAATTGGGTGTTGCAGACAAGTTATCTCATATCTCAACTGGTGGTGGTGCTTCATTGGAATACCTTGAAGGTAAGACATTACCAGGTATTGCTTCTATTTCTGAAAAATAATCATGATATGATTCTAATAAAAAGGCTTAATGAAATAACATTAAGCCTTTTTTATGTGTCTTCAATGAGAAATGCTTTTTTAAAATGTTAAACGTTTAATTGTGTATTGCAGTCAATTATGGTTTAATATTTAACGGACAAAATAACGGGTGTCAGCGAGCACACATTTTGGAGGAAAATAGAACATGACAATTAGTCAGTCCATTGATGTTGAACAGACAACAAATACAAACAAAATGACGTCAGAACAAAAGGTCGTTTTGGGCTCTACAACACTAGGTTTCACCCTTGATCACATGGATGCAACTTTCTTATCATTTGCATTAGCACCAATGATCGTTGATTTAAATATCACAGGGACACAAGCAGGTGTAATTGCTGCAATGTCTAACTGGGGTGCATTACTTGGTAGTATATTATTTGGTATTTTAGCTGATCGTATTGGTCGCGTTAAGGTCTTATCTTATACAATTCTTTTGGTTACTTTTGCAACCGTCCTCCTAGCGTTTTTAGATAACGCACACACAATATATGCATCACGTTTCTTACTTGGTATGGGAACCGGTGGTGAGTATGGCGTTAGTATGGCATTGATTGCTGAGAGTTTTCGCGCAAGTCGCGTTGGTAAAATGAGCTCAATTACAGCAATCGGTGGACAAGTTGGTGCGATTCTAGCTGCCATATTGGCAACATTAATTATGCCAGCCTTTGGTTGGCGCGCGTTATTCTTGGTTGGTTTTCTACCGCTAATCGTTGTTTACATTGTGCGACGACACTTGAAAGAGACACAAGAATTTAAGACGTTACAAAAAGAATATAAAGATGGCAAAAAGAAATTCAATTTGGCTATCATTGCTAACACACCTAAAAAGGCGTATACATCATTTGCCTTGATTATCATGTTAACGATACAAACTGCTGGCTATTATGGTTTGATGAACTGGTTGCCTACGATTATGCGTAAGCAGTTAGGTATTACAGCAACAGTGACTGCTGGATATGTCAATCTTGGTATGATTCCAATTATTTTGGGTATGGCTGCAGGTATGATGACATTTGGTACAATCCTAGATCGAATTGGCCCTCGCCGGGTCTTTGCTATTTTCTTGATTGCATCGGCATTAATGATTTATGCCTTTACATTTGCCTATAACATGTGGACATTGACCATTTTAGGGGCAATTGTTGGTTTCTTTTCTAACGGTATGTACGGCGGTTATGGTGCGGTGATTAGTGCATTATATCCACCAGAGATTCGTGCAACAGCTGCTAATACATTGATGGGCTCAGGTCGTGCACTTGGCGCTTTCTCATCTGTTGTAATCGGCTGGATTATGGATAATTTCAGCGTTTCTGCAGTATTAATGAGTTTAGCAGCAATGTATATCATTAGTTTAGTTGTGATGTTATCCATTCCTGGATTTAAAACATTAGCACAACAAGATTATTAATTTAAAAGCAGCCAGTTGGCTGCTTTTTTTGCACGCACGCGTATGCACAAGCGCAATTTGTCATAGGAAGTCTGGTATAATAAAGGAGATTATTAATTAAAAGAACGTGGGGAGACATTAATGAATAAGGTATTGTCGATCGTTGTGCCAGCCTATAACGAAGAGACAACAATTACGACTTTTTTTGATACAGTTGAAAAAGTCGTCAAGTTACCGGCAGGATACAGCATAGAATATTGGTTTATTGATGATGGCTCCAAAGATAAAACGGCCGATGTCGTACGCCGTCTCAATGCGCAATATCCTGACCGAGTACATTATGTGCTCTTTTCGCGTAATTTTGGAAAAGAAGCCGCTTTATATGCTGGTTTACAGTCAGCACAGGGTGATTATGTAGCGGTGATGGATGCAGATTTGCAAGATCCACCAGAGATGCTACCAGAAATGCTAAATGGTATTGAAAATGATGGCTATGATGTTGTTGGGACGATTCGAACAACTCGTGAAGGTGAACCGCCAATTCGTTCTTTCTTTGCGGAATTGTTTTATAAGTTAATCAATCGTATTTCTTCGACACCAATGCCATCTGGCGTCCGTGATTATCGTCTGATGACACGACAAGTCGTCGATGCAATCTTGTCATTGGCAGAGCGCAACCGATTCTCTAAGGGACTGTTTAGCTGGGTTGGTTTTAATACAAAATATTTAGAATATAAAAATATTGATCGGACTGCAGGCAGTTCATCATGGTCATTTGGTAAATTATTTGCCTACTCGATTGAAGGTATTGTATCGTTTTCTGTTGTACCATTAGCCATTGTTTCTGTATTAGGCATTGCTATTGCGCTTTTGTCCGCAATTGCTATCGCCTTTATTATCCTTAGAAAAGTATTGTATGGTGGCAGTGTCGATGGGTGGGCCTCACTTGTTTCCGTTATTTTGTTTATGAGTGGTATACAGTTAACATCACTTGGTATTGTCGGTGAATACATTAGCAAGATTTATCTTGAAATCAAAAATAGACCGATTTATATTGCTAAGGAAAGTAAGTAATGAAGTAGGTACTTCATCAGCTAGGAGGAGTTTAATGCCTTATAAAGATTCATATGTTGCTAAAATTCGTGAAAAAATTGGTCATGATTTCAAATTAATTATGCCAACATCTGACGTTGTGATTGAAAATGACGCGGGTCAGTTAATGATGATTTATAATCGTGATTTTGATGGCTGGGCATTCCCTGGTGGTTATGTTGAGCCTGAATTGTCATGGCCGGAAAATGCAGCGCGTGAAGTACTTGAAGAATCTGGCATTAATGCAGCAGCTGACGATTTAATCGCTATTGGTATGGTATCAGGTCCCGATTATCAGGGGCATTATCCAAATGGGGATGTGACACAGCTCTTTTCAAATATTTTCTTATTGCAGAACTGGTCCTTTGAATCTGACATGATTGACGAAAGTGAAATTGACGGTAAAAAGTGGGTATCACCACAAGACATTGAAGCGATGCACCTTACTTTTTCGGGTCGCGCAGTTTATCAAATTTATCGCCATTATAAAATAACGCAGCAGGCACAAATATTAACGACATCTAGTCAATTACAACGATTTGTCGATGCTCAAGATGGTAAAGTGACAGCCGTCAGTGACTATGTATCAGCTGTGGCAGAATTATCAGCTGGACAAAAGCAAACCCATTGGATGTGGTTTGTTTTGCCTCAGTTACGTGGCTTAGGTAGCAGTGAACGGGCACGCTACTATGGCATAGCGGACGCCACTGAAGCCAAATTTTATTTAGTCGATGACTTATTAAGGCAACGTTTAGAGAAGGTTCTCAATGTACTATTGTCACTTGAAACGACGGATCCAGTTGCAGTATTTGGTCAAGTAGATGCTAAAAAGTTACAGGCTAGCTTAACCTTATTTGCATATGTTGCACATGATAAATCATTGTATCAGCGTGCTTTAGAGCAGTACTTTGACGGTAAACAACATCAAGAAACGTTGGACCTGTTAGCGCAAACAGTATCTTAATGTAGCAGGCAGGAGACACTATGGGATTAATTTATGATATGTGGCATCGTAAATCATCAACAAAAGTTCATGATGATATGTTGACACAAACAGAACAACTACAAAGTGAAAATGATCAACTATTAGATGAAATTGAAGCTTTGAAGCTTGATGTGAGTGAACTGAAAACAGAAAATCAGCGCTTATCAGATCAATTGAATCATAGTCAATACCACCGAGCTTTGGTGAAAACGAGTATTGGATTAGCGGTATTATTAGCAAGTTATGTTCTTTTTAATTGGTTAAACGAGTCAGCTAATGGCATTGTCCTTATTTTACTAATTGAGGCAATATTCATGTTTATGATGTTACGAGGTGAAGAAAAATGACAAAAACACGACGCATTCCCTTTGTCGTTGCTAACTGGAAAATTAATAAGCTACAATCAGAAATCGCTGAATTTTTGGATAATGTGAACAGTAAAGTGCCAAGTCAAACAGTTGTTGAAACTGGTATTGCAGCCCAAGATCTATTTTTGGCTGATATGGTGAGAGCAACGCAAGACTCACCGATTCATATTGTTGCTGAAAATGTGCACTGGGAAGACGCGGGAGCGTATACAGGTGAAACATCACCACGTGCTTTAAAAGATATCGGTGCAACGTATGTTTTAATCGGTCATTTTGAACGTCGTAAATTTTTCAATGAAAATGATTCAACCGTCAACTTAAAGGTTATGGCTGCTTTACGTAATGGCTTACGCCCCATTATTGATGTGGATGAAGACATGAGTAAATATGCTCAGTTTATGGATGCTGAGCCGTCTGTTGCTCAGGTTGCTTCAGCATTGGCTGGTGTATCTGTTGATCAAATCCGTAACATCACGATTGCTTATGAACCAACATGGGCAATCGGTTCTGGAGAGGCGGCAACGTCTGAACAGGCGCAAAAGGCTGCGCACCTTATTCGACAAACATTGGCTAAGCTTTATTCGCCAGTGATTGCTGAACAAGTAAGAATTCTGTATGGCGGTTCGGTTACGCCAGATAATGCTAGTGCATTGTTGCAACAACCTGATATTGATGGTGTCTTGGTAGGAACAGCTGCTTTAGATCCAGTTAAATTTTTGGAATTAATTAACATTGCCAAGCAACCAAGCATGCCTGGTCAATTTGATACTGATGAAGTTTAGGTCGTGATTTAATATATTGCAACACCGTTTAGGTGTTGCTTTTTTACATGGATATGCAAAATCATATTGAATTTTTGGAACTGTAAGCGTAAAGTCTTTGTTATTGGAACTAAATATCAAGAAGGACAAAAGTATGTTAGAAAAAGCAGCATATAAACAGATTTTTAAAACGTCATTCAAGAGTCCAGTAACTGTTGAATTTTGGGATGGGGAAACACAAGCCTACGGTGAGGGAACACCTATTGCCAAAATCATTATGCACGAGCCAGTATCTATCAAGGACATCATGGCCCATGCTTCTCTTACTTTGGGTGAAGCTTATATGGATGGCAAAATTGAAGTTCAAGGTGATTTACAGCAATTAGTTACCTCAGCTTATCTCTCAAGCCAGAGTTTCTTGCGTGGCTCAAAATTTGCAAAATTTATTCCTAAGCGTAGCCATAGTGAAAAGGCAAGCAAAGAGGATGTACAAAGTCATTATGACATTGGTAATGAATTTTATAAGATGTGGCTCGATCCAACGATGACCTATTCATGTGCTTATTTTGCCAATGAATCAGATACTTTGGAAATGGCACAAACGAATAAAGTGCACCATATTCTTAATAAGTTAAACGTTAAACCAGGCGAAACATTGCTCGATATCGGTTGTGGTTGGGGGACATTAGTCCTAACAGCAGCTAAAGAGTATGGTTTGAAAGCAACCGGCGTGACGCTTAGCCAGCAGCAATATGATCTTGTTAATCAAAAAATTGCGGCTGAAGGCCTCGAAGGGCAAGTCAGCGTCATACTAGAAGACTATCGTGAAGTGAAGCAACAATATGATCACATTACATCAGTTGGCATGTTTGAGCACGTTGGTAAAGAAAATCTAGAAGCATATTTTGAACAAGTTGATAAATTACTAGTGGATAATGGTACTGCCTTAATTCACGGTATTACTGGTCAACAAAAGGGTGAAGGCGTTGATGCCTGGATCAACAAATATATCTTCCCAGGTGGTTATATTCCAGGCTTGTCAGAAAATATTGAACACATCATGGGCACATCACTTCAGATTGATGATTTGGAGCCACTGCGTCGTCATTATCAAAAGACACTTGAAATTTGGGCGGATAATTTTCATGCCGTTAAAGATCATGTCTTAGAGCATTATGGTGAGCGTTTCTACAGAATGTGGGATTTGTATCTTCAAGCTTGTGCAGCATCATTTGAAGCCGGTAATATTGACGTTGTGCAGTACTTAATGACCAAGGGACCATCAAGTGCGAATTTGCCAATGACACGTTCATATATTTACCATGCTGATGTGGCGAGTGGTGTAAAGTAAACAAACCTATAGGTTTCACTATTAAATGTTTTATAAATAGTGATATAATGTACATGGTATTAAACATTAAAACCAGCAAACAAAAGGAGAATGGACACATGTCTTTAATCACTGATATTATCGCACGTGAAGTCTTGGACTCACGTGGTAACCCAACACTTGAAGCAGAAGTCATTACTGAATTAGGCGGATTTGGTCGCGGTATGGTACCTTCAGGTGCCTCAACTGGTGAACACGAAGCTGTCGAATTACGCGATGGTGACAAAGCACGCTTTGGTGGTAAGGGTACAACAAAGGCCGTTGCCAATGTTAACGATGTTATCGCAAAGGCTTTGGTTGGTAACTATGACGTTACAGACCAACGTGCAATTGACCAAGCTATGATCGACTTGGATGGTACTGAAAACAAAGGTAAGTTAGGTGCCAACGCTATTTTGGCTGTCTCAATTGCCGCAGCACGTGCTGCAGCCGATGAATTAGGTGTGCCTTTGTTCTCATACATTGGTGGTATGAATTCATACGTATTGCCAACACCAATGATGAACGTTATCAACGGTGGTGCTCACTCAGCTAACAAGGTTGATTTCCAAGAATTCATGATCATGCCAGTTGGTGCACCTTCAATCAAGGAAGCTATCCGTTATGGTTCAGAAACTTTCCACGCTTTGAAGAAGTTGTTGGAAGCTGACGGTAAGGCAACTTCAGTTGGTGATGAAGGTGGATTCGCACCTGACTTTGCTAACAACGAAGAACCTTTGGAATACTTGATTCGTGCCATCGAAGCTGCTGGTTACAAGCCAGGTCAAGATATTGCTATTGCTGTTGACGTTGCTTCTTCAGAATTGTGGGATGCTGACAAGTCAAAGTATGTGCTACGTTGGTCAACAGAAGAAGAATTTACAACATCAGAATTCATCAAGTACCTTGAAAACTTGGCAGACAAGTATCCTATCATTTCAATTGAAGATCCTATCGATGAAAACAACTGGGATGATTGGGCACAAATTACTGCTGAATTAGGCAAGAAGGTTCAATTGGTTGGTGACGACTTCTTTGTTACTAACACAGACTACTTGGCTAAGGGTATTAAGATGGGCGCAGCTAACTCAATCTTGATTAAGGTTAACCAAATCGGTACTTTGTCAGAAACACTTGACGCTATCGAAATGGCCAAGGAAGCTGGTTATACAGCGATTGTTTCACATCGTTCAGGTGAAACTGAAGATACAACAATTTCTGACTTGGTTGTGGCTACAAACGCTGGTCAAATCAAGACAGGTTCAATGAGCCGTACAGATCGTATTGCTAAGTATAACCAATTGATTCGCATTGAAGAATTGTTGGGTGACGTTGCTAAGTATAAGGGTATTCATTCATTCTATAACTTATCAGCACAAGCTCGCGAAAATATTCAAAGCAAGTAATCATGACAATAAAGAATCGTCCTTCGGGGCGATTTTTTAGTACATATGATAAGGAGTGAGCGTAAAAATGGTACAAAGGTGTTCATGGCTGTCACATTATCCAGTTGATGCATTAATGACGCAATATCATGATGAAGAATGGGGGAATCCTCAAGATGAAACAGATCAAGACTTATTTGAAATGTTGAGTTTAGAAATTTTTCAGGCTGGTTTAAATTGGCGGATTGTCTTACATAAACGTCTAAACTTGCGACAGGCCTTTCATCAATTCGACATTGGTCGTGTTGCGGACATGACAGCAGATGAAGTTGAACTTTTGTTACAAGATACTGGTATTATCCGTAATCGTATGAAAATCGAAGCAACAGTTCACAATGCCACATGTATTCAAAGCATTCAAGAGACATTTGGTAGCTTCTCGAACTATATTTGGCATTTTACGCAAGGATCAGTGGTAAACCATCAGGTTACCGATTATAACGCAATAGCGGCTAAAGATGCACTCTCAGAACGTGTTGCTAAAGATATGAAAAAACGTGGCTTTAAATTTACGGGACCGGTTACGATATATGCGTTTTTACAGAGTATTGGTATTATTAATGATCATGAAGTGGGGTGCGACTTCAATCCAGATAATGCATAAATGTTGTTATAAAGCCCTTTAGGATATGGTAAGATTAATTTAAAATACACGTTTATTGCATACTAGTGTCAGAGGGAGCGGCAATGGTAAAACATTTTATTGGCAATATCTTATTAAGTAGTAACATGGCGGAGTTACAAATCTCTAATCAAAGTGGCAAAATAATTGAAGCTGTGAAACGTAACCTTACAGAAGTTGACCTGAGGAAAAGTAAACAGAAATTTTCGCCTGATTTGGTACAACGTACATTAGAACAGCTGCAACGTTTTAACCAACTTTTACGTGATTATGGCGTAATCGAGGTTTATTTGTTTGGTACTGAGCGTTTGAGTCGTATTGTCAATGCTGTTTATCTAGTGGATCAGATCGAAAGTGAGACAGGCTTACGGTTAAAATGGTTAAATGCGAATCAAGAGAGTTATTACCGACAAATTGCAATGCGCGCTAACGGTGATAATATCAATGATATGTTGGCACAAAATGTGTTTGTTATGGGGATGACATCCGACAGACTAGACTTGGGTTATTATGAAGCACAACAATTTCGCTTTAATCAACATTCAGCGATAGGGCCAATTCGTTTAGCTCAAACGATTAACCAATTAGCTGTAGAGACAGTTGATCAAATGGCGTTCACAAATGAATACATTAGTAGTAAAATGGCTGATTTCTGGCATATGTTGCCTGAGCATCAGAAAAGTGAAACGCTGATTATTCAAGGTAGCGAAATGTTACAGAAAATATTGCTGTCGGATCAAGCCAGCAGTACATTTTTGAATCAGCAACATCTTGATACGTTATTGCATGATTTTAATCTCATGTCTGATCAAGCTGTGAGTGATAGCTATCATATTGAAGTGAGCCAAGTACCCTTTGCACTAACAGAGATGCTTTTAGTCGAACATGTGCGTCAGGCAATTGGTGCCAAGCAAATTTATATCGTGCGCCTTAATGTATTAGACGGTATCGTAGCAAACTTATCCCGCCATCAAAATGGTGAAAAAGATATCATGACAGCTGCTCGTGGTATTTCAGATCGTTATTTGGTGGAACGACAACATCGTGATGTTGTTTTGGATTTTGCATGGCAACTATTTGATCGGTTAAAAAGAGTGCATCGTTTAGAAAATAGAGACCGTTTATTGTTGGGTGTTGCCGCGCTCGTCCATGATGTGGGGAGCTTTATCAATTCTCAGCGCCACTATCAATATTCAGAAGAAATTTTGAAGGGCATTGATTTTTATGGCTTATCAACCACTGAACAACGCATGATTGCTGCCATTGCGCGTTATCATAGTGCAGAAGTGCCAGATAGTAATTTACAAGAGGTACAAGAATTTTCACCGGTTCAGCGTATTCGCATTGCTAAATTATCAGCATTACTCAGATTAGCTGATGCATTAGATGATAGTCGTCGGCAAAAAATAACGAAATTAAGTATCTCATTAAAAGATCAAAATATTGTCGTTGTGGCTAGTAGTGAACAAGATTTGCAGTTAGAAATCCTAGTGTTTAATCAAAAAGCGCGCTTTTTTGAGTCTGTGTTTGGTCGTGCGGTTAAATTGAAGCAACGGAGGCAACATTTCTCATGACAAATGAACTAAAAAATCCACAATATTACGTTAATCGTGAGGTAAGCTGGCTAAAATTCAATGATCGTGTTTTGGAAGAAGCCCGTGATTTACAGAATCCATTGCTCGAACGTGCCAAGTTTTTGGCTATTACGCAAAGTAACCTAGACGAGTGGTACATGGTACGTGTTGCCAGTTTGCGTCAACAAGTGAAGTTGGGACATACTAAGTTAGATGCAGCGGGGATGACACCGCTCGAACAACTAACACAAATTAGTGCCTTAGCTGGGAAACAAGTAAAAAATCAATATCAAACGCTGGCACGTAGCATTCTACCGGCAATGGAACGAGCAGGGTATACTTTGGTAAAGCCAGAAGCGTTAGCGCCGGATCAAATTGCCTTTGCACAACGCTTTTTTGAAAAAGAATTATTACCGGTTCTAACGCCGATGGCAATTGATGGCACGCGACCATTTCCCTTTTTGGCTAACGACACATTGAATATTGCGGTACGTTTAAAACAGCAAAATGATAATAATGATGATAAAAAATTTGCCGTGTTACAAGTGCCTAATACGTCCGGGCGTGTTATTAAATTACCGCAAGCGGGACAAAGTATTTTAGTTGAAGATATTATTCAACATTTCATTGCCTCATTATTCCCTGGCTTTATCGTAAAAGAAACGGCTGTTTTTCATGTTTTGCGTGATATGGAGTTAGACGTCGCCGATGACGAAGATACACCAAATATCTTGCAAGAGGTACAAACTAAGCTCCAAGAACGTGAACGCGGTCAAGTGATTCGTGTGATGTTTAGTTCGCGGGCTAGTAAACATCTCAGAAAACAAATTTTGAATCCATTAAGCATTGATGAATCACGCGTTTATGATGTTAACGGTCCGATTGATTTATCATTCATTAAGAGCTGGCTTAAGTTAATAGATGAACCAGAATTAGAATATAAGCCGTTTCAAGCTTATGAAAATCCTGGATTAGATGCGGAACATATATTTGAAAATCTACATGTGCATGATTATCTATTACATCACCCATATGATACATTTAAGTCAGTTGTTGATTTCATCCGACAGGCGTCATTAGACACGCAGGTTTTAGCGATTAAAATGACATTGTATCGTGTTTCAGGAAACTCACCTATTATTAAGGCGTTGGGCTATGCTGCCGAGCAAGGCAAGCAAGTGACGGTGTTAGTAGAGATTAAAGCGCGTTTTGATGAAGAAAATAATGTGCATTGGGCCCGTGAACTTGAAAAGCGTGGCGTTCATGTGATTTATGGTCTTCGTGGTCTCAAAACACATGCCAAAGCTGCCTTGGTTGTACGTCGTGAAGACGATACTATTCGTCGCTACGTTCATTTGGGAACAGGGAATTATAATGATGTCACGGCCAATTTCTATACGGACATGGGAATTTTGACATCTGATAGTGAAATAGGAGCTGACGTGGCCGCCATTTTTAATATTTTGACTGGCTATTCAGATCTTGAATATTTCCATCAATTGCATATGTCACCAGATGGTATTCGTGAGTATATTTATCGTAAAATCGATGATGAAATTAAAAATGCGCAAGCAGGTAACCCAGCTGAAATCTTTATGAAATTTAATTCTTTGTCTGATGAGCGCATGATTCGTCATCTATATCGTGCTAGCCAAGCTGGTGTTAAAATTCGTCTTATTATTCGCGGTATTAACATGTTAAAAGTTGGCATTCCAGGTATTAGCGAAAATATCGAAGTACATTCTATTGTTGGCAGATTCTTGGAACATAGTCGTATTTATGGTTTTCATAATAATGGTAATCCACAAATCTATCTATCCAGTGCTGATCTGATGACGCGTAATCTTGATCGCCGTGTAGAGTTGTTATTTCCCATTAAACAGGCAACTTTACGTGACGAAGCACTCAATATTTTTAATACGATGTGGGAAGATAATGTCAAAACCCGCGTTGCACAAACGGATGGCACTTATGCCAAAAGAGACCGTCGTGGCGTTGCAACTGTTAATGCACAACAGGCCTTTATTCAACAAGCCGAAGTGCAGGTAGAACGTGTGCGCCATGAGCAAAAACAAAAAACAATACCCAAATTTGAACCACTAAATAATCCATTTACGCAATAAATTTAGTCATCTGAAAGGTATAATATGGCAATAATAGCAATAATTGATTTAGGCTCCAACTCTGTTAGAATGACAGTTAGCGAATATCATCAAGATGGTTCGTATCGTGTTTTGGCACGTCGTCAAGAAATGGTACGCTTATCCAAAAAAATGGGAACGCATAAGATCTTACAGCCCGAAGCAATAGCTCGAACGATGAAAGCTTTAAAATCCTTTAAAATGACATTAAAGGATTACCCAAAGGCACAGGTCGTAGCAGTTGCGACAGCTGCAGTAAGGCAAGCTAGTAATCAGGCTGAGTTCTTATCATGCTTTAAAGAAGAACTTGAAATGGACTTGCGGGTACTGACAGGCGAGGAAGAAGCTTATTATGATTATGTGGGTATTGTGAATACGTTGCAGGTGCCGAATGCATTGATTCTAGATACGGGTGGTGCATCAGCTGAATTAGTATTAGTTCGTCAGAACCAAGCAGCCCATGTCATCAGCTTACCAGTGGGCGCTGTATCTATTAGTGAGGCCTACTTAGAAAAGGACATAATCTCTGCTGCTGGATTGTTTCAAGCATCATTGGCATTGCGCCAACTATTCAACGATGTGTCATGGCTAGCCGATGCTAAACGACTGCCCATCATTGCATTGGGCGGTAGTAATCGAACCCTTGCCAAGATATCTCGGCGGCAAGGTCAAGATATCGACTTGCCAATTCATGGTTATCATTTGAGTAGTCAAGACGCGACAAAGATTTATCACAGCATTCTCAGTAAAGGGTTGGAAGCGCGTAAACAAGTACCGGGATTAGCTAAAGAACGTGCAGATATCATTGTTGGCGGTCTTTTACCATTGATTGAGCTATCGTTACGACTGGTAAGTCAACAGGTTATCTTCTCACAAAGTGGCTTGCGTGAAGGTATTTTATTTGAAACCATTCAACAACAAACTGGACATCAAGTTGTCTCACCAGAACCAGCGGCCATGACGGTCGATGTTGATGAATAATTATGGCACGAGGGCTAGTGTTACCAACGTTTTTAAGGTAAACTATTGATTATGGAAAACTTTCAAGAACAACTAAAAGATCGGCGTACTTTTGCGATTATTTCTCATCCTGATGCCGGTAAAACAACATTAACAGAACAATTACTTTTGCATGGTGGTGTGATTCGCGAAGCTGGAACAGTTAAGGGCCGTGGCTCAAACAAGTTAGCTTCTTCTGACTGGATGGCCATTGAACAACAGCGTGGTATTTCAGTAACTTCCTCTGTCTTACAGTTCGATTATGAAGGTAAGCGCATTAATATTTTGGATACACCTGGACACGAAGATTTCTCTGAAGATACTTATCGAACATTGATGGCAGTTGATTCAGTTGTTATGGTTGTCGATGCCGCAAAGGGTATTGAGCCACAGACAAAAAAGCTATTTGAAATTGTTTCACAGCGTGGTATCCCAGTTTTCACATTCTTTAACAAGATTGATCGTGATGCACGTCATCCATTGGACTTGGTTGACGAGCTAGAGAGTACCTTGGGTATTCAAGCTTATCCAATGAATTGGCCAGTAGGTTCAGGTCATATATTACAAGGCATTTATGATTTGCGTCGCCAAGAACTAATCGATTTTCCGAATGCAACGCCTCATCCAGAAGTTGTTGATGAGACGATGGACGAAGTGGAATTATTGCAAGATGCGGGGAATGACTTTGACCAAGAAGCTATTGCGAAGGGCAAGTTAACACCCGTATTCTTCGGATCAGCATTGGTGAACTTTGGGGTTACCGAATTTTTGCGTGAATATTTGAATTATGCCCCTTCACCGGCTGCTGCTAAGACAGTAGATGACCGTGAAGTGCAGCCAGAGGATGAACAGTTTACTGGCTTTGTCTTCAAAATTCAAGCCAACATGGATCCAAGGCACCGTGATCGTATTGCTTTTGTTCGTATTGTCAGTGGTGAGTTTAATCGTGGCATGGATGTGACGTTGCAACGCAATGGTAAAAAAATGCGCTTGTCTAATGTGACACAGTTCATGGCCGAGGAACGTGAAAACGTGCAAACAGCCGTACCTGGTGATATTATTGGCCTTTACGATACTGGTAATTTCCAAATTGGGGATACAATTTTCTCAGGTAAAAAAGCAGTTCAATTCCCTGAATTACCTACTTTTACGCCTGAATTATTTAATCGGGTCATTGCCAAGGATGTGATGAAACAAAAATCATATCATAAAGGGATTGACCAGCTTGTGCAAGAAGGAACGATTCAATTGTATAAGTCTTGGTTGGGTAGTGACTATATTATTGGTGCTGTAGGGCAATTGCAGTTTGAAGTCTTCCAATTCAGAATGGAAAACGAATATAATACCGAGATTCAGTTTGAACCAATGGGTAGTAAGGTAGCACGTTGGATTGATCCAAATCAATTAGATGAGAAAATGAGTTCAACACGTAATTTATTGGTAAAGGACCGCTTTGATAATCCAGTCTTCCTCTTTGAAAATAAGTTTGCGATGAATTGGTTTATGGATAAATATCCTGATGTTGAATTAGAAGAAAAGATGTAAAAAGCACGTATCAGTTACGGGCTTTTTTTATGTGGAGATGTATGACAATGTGGACATATCACTTTAAAATCGATGCGGTGGAAGCCGGTAAAACAATTAAAGAATTGTGGGAAGCATGGTATCTACCACAACGCATTCGGGGTGCTTTACGTATTCATCGGACTTATCAAGTTAACGGCCAGTATGTTCCAACTAATTACTTATTAAAGCAGGACGACGACTTGAAAATTGATTTTTTGGCGGACTTTTTTCGAACATCAGATTCACAGTATCAGCCCAATACAGCATGTACCGTGCCCATTATTTTTGAGAATGATGATTTAGTCATTGTGGATAAACCTGCTGGAATGAAGATGCATCCGCATTCACCTACTGAACAAGATACATTATTGCATTATCTTGCAGGATATTTTAAAGTGCAGCAAACAACAAGCGCGGGTACGGTAGCTAGACCTTATATGATTCATCGTTTGGATCGTGAAACATCCGGGCTAGTTATCGTGGCGAAAAATCCAGTTGTTGTACCTATTATGAACCGCTTATTAGCCGACAAAAAAATTCAACGAACATATTTAGCTTGGGTGACGGGAAGTGTACCAGCTCGATCAGGTATGATGAATGAACCAATTGGTATAGATGAAAGAGATGAGCGTAAACGGGCTGTCAATGGGCTGGCAGCGCAACCAGCGATTACGAACTGGTATCGTGTGCACGCCGTTTATCAAAATACACTATTGCGGTTGAAACTAGATACAGGTCGTATGCATCAAATTCGAGTTCATCTCGCGTTCCATGGACATCCAATTGTTGGGGATAGCTTATATGGTGACGAAAATGTCTATCCTCGGATGTTATTACACGCTATGAGCATTGGTATGATTATGCCATTTAGCCGGCAAACTCATTTTGTAACGGGGACTTTACCTAAAGACTTTCCTAATCAACTGAAATTATGAAGTAAATAATGTGGTGTTTTTATTTATATGTACGAGTTTAAAAGACAGTAATATAAAACTAATAGCCTAATGGTGAAGTGGTGAATGACATTCACCACTTTTTTTGAGCAATTAAGATTGCGCATGTATTGATTATTGATTAATCATGATAAATCATCACGATGTAGTGTAAAAACACAAAACGTCATTAGATAATGCGCTTACTATCAAGAAAGCAACACCATAATGAAAAATACGCTAGTTTTATTTGCGTGACAAACGCTATTACTGATTGCTAGTATGGATGAGGGACTTCAGATAAAGTAGGGTGGAAAGATATGGGCTTTGAACAAGATATTAAACGTATGCGACTAGAAAAGGGGCTAACACAACAAGAGCTAGCAGAGAGTATTCATGTTAGCCGTCAAACAGTTTCTACTTGGGAGACAGGAAAGAACTATCCTAGTTTAGAAGTTTTGCGGAGTTTAAGTCTTTTATTCAACGTATCTTTCGAACAAATTATTTTTGGAGAGAAACCAACTATGGCAGACAACAAAGAAGTTAACATTGCAACCACTATTGACACAGATATTTTATTAAAGCATAAATATAAGCGAATATCGCTTTTCTTGGGTGTCATATTAAGCTTAGTAGCCATTTGGGCTATAACACTAGCGATAGGCTATCATAATGGTATTAGTCAAATTGATCGCTTTAATCCGTTTTTGCAGTACCAAGTCGGCTATACGAAGTTACCAAATGATGATGTTATTAATCCTCGTAATCGTATCAATAGAGGTTATTGGACACGATGGTTTTCTGATAATGAGATGGGTACATCATGGTCGAAATTAACAGTGACAACCGGTTTGAATCCAGGATTAAAGGAACCATATGTTATGGCATATCACAAGGGGAGTTACGTTAAAATAGCTAGAATTGTGCCGGGAGAAGCGGTCAATACGGTGTCGAAAAGTAATGTTGCAGCGATTAATCAACTCACTTATTCTAAAAAACATGATAATCTGAGTGTAAATACCTCATCAGAAGAAGCATTAAAACAAACACTAAAAAATACCGTACATTTTTCCCAGGCGATCCAAGAAATGGTAGTTGAATGATAAAGATAAGATATATGCTTTAAATGACTATTAGTTCGTTGATTTGACATGATTTTTGGAGACATGATACGCTACGTATCACGATTTTATAGCCATGGTATAATTGATAGCTCGTTTTACTAGATAATTGTCTTCATAATAGATGGTAGAGGTATTTCAGTTGAACATTGGTGATAGAATTAAAGAACAGCGTTTATATAAATCTTGGACCCAAGAACAGTTAGCTCATTTTTTAAATGTATCACGCTCCACTGTTTCAAGTTGGGAAGTTGGACGCAATTATCCAGACTTAGAGACTATTGTAGCTATTAGTGATCTTTTTGAAATATCTCTTGATAAGTTATTGAGAGAGGATAGTATAATGGTCAGGGAAACAAGTAAAAAAGCGAAACATTTTAAATTATATAAAATTGCATTCGTTATATTAAGTATAATTGTTGTATCGTATATTGGGTATAATCAGAAGTTAAAGCATGATGAAACGATCTATCGTGCGAATCTCCAATCCAATGGTTGGAAATTAGATACGAATCCTGCTTCAGGCGGTAATGCCTATGAATTATATCAAAATGGGACAAAGTATTGGACTTATATTTTACCAGCGGGGTTCATTGGTTTTCCATTATCTGAGCAAAAGATTGATGTTATTGTTAAAAAAGGAAAGTTAACCGTTGATGTTCATGGACGGGACACTTTTGAAGTGATTCTATCGGAAAGTAATGACTCTGATATAACCTTTAGTGCTAAAGTTATCGTAGATCAAGAAGGTCATTTTTTGAGTTCGGAAGACAAGATATCTGGTCGTAAAAAAGCACAAATTAAAAAGTATTTATTGTATTATCAAAACGATTATAAACAAATGATTCATAATGGCATGTTACAGAGAAAGCGCATTATAACTAGGCATTGATGATGTTGTATAATTATTAAGCAATTAGAATAATATTATTAGGGGGAACAATGATAGAAGATGTAAGGTTACTATCTCAGGCGGTCAGTGAGATGGCAGACCAACTAGGGGACTCTTTTAGGCGCCCAGTATCTTTGGCTTTAGCTTTAGGTGATATGGGAGGCACTTGGGAAACTTTTAGTAAGATACTGAGTTCAACTAATTTACTAGTTAATACTGAAGATGTGAGTGAATATTCAATAGATGACTTTAGGAAATCTTTTGCTAAAGTAGACCCTCTATTTGCTGATATTAAGGACTTGTATATCGTTAAAATTGTAAATGCTTTGGCACAGGAATATATAGAAGAACTATACATGGTCTCTAAAAAACTAACGTATGAACTAGATGACCGCTATAAAATACCGTATTAATTGATTAAAATAAACAGTTCGAGTAAAAAAGAGGATGCATATGCGTCCTCTTTTTTATATTAAAATAAATGCACGATGATTGATCATGACAAATCACTGATTTAGAGCAACAAAAAAATCGTCCATAGACGATTTTTATTAACAGATTAAGCTTCAGCTTGTACTTCTGTTTCTTCTTCCTTTGTCAAGAAGAACTTTGTTACAACGGCAGCCAATGCGCCACCAGCAAAGTTAGCAATCAAGTAAACCCAAATGTGAGCTAATGCCTTCCCTTGTACGAACAATGCAGGAGCTAATGCACGAGCAGGGTTAAGTGAGCCACCAGTGATTGGCATAACAACAATAATTAAGATACCGAGCCAAAGACCAATGATAATTGGTGCTGGTGTATGGCGTTGCAAAGTTAAGATAGAAACAACCAATACGAACAAGAAAGTAATCACAAATTCAATGGCTAATGCATACCATTCTTGACCATTTGAGAAGTTTGTTTGTCCCAAACCAGCTAAGTTAACGAACTGTGAAACAGTCATACTTTGACCTGAAAGTGCAGAAGTCACAGTTGATGACTTTAAGTAAGGGGCAACACCACCGTAAATAGCAGCAGATGCAAGAATAGCACCTAAGAACTGTGCGAAGATGTAACCGATGAAGTCAATCCAACTCAAGCGCTTTTGAATAGCCATTGATAATGACACGGCTGGGTTAAAGTGACCACCTGAAATTGGGCCGAAAGCATAGATAGCAACAGCTAATGCAACGGCGAATGACAATCCAATAGTGATAGGAGATTGTGCAGTAGCGGCTGAATAAACAACGCTTCCTGTTCCAATTGCTACCAAGATGAAAGTTCCTATAAACTCTGCGATATATTTACGCATGAATTAACTCTCCTTATATGAATGTGCAAAGCACAAATTTAATAACACAATCCATTATACAATAGTAGATTAAACGGTTGTTAAATAATACACTCACTTCTTACATTTTATGCTATTTTTCTGTGAAACTTAAGGCATTTAATGCAACCAAGATAGTTGAGGCCGACATCAAAATAGCACCAATCATTGGATTTAACAAAAAACCAATTGGTGCGAGAACACCAGCAGCTAGTGGAATAGCAAAGATATTGTAACCAGCGCCCCACCAGAGATTTTGAATTTGTTTACGATGTGAGCGTTGGCAAAGTGTTAAGAAACTCATAATTTGTGGTAAATGGTCGGAAACTAAGACAGTATCAGCAGAAGCTTGTGCGACGTCTGCACCAGCACCAATAGCGATACTCAAATCTGCCTGAGCTAGTGCAGGTGCATCATTAATACCATCGCCAATCATCATGACAGGACCATCTTGCTGATATTGTGTGACCAACTGGATTTTATCTTGTGGTGAAACAAGGGCGTGCACGTCATCAATATCTAATGCTTGCGCAACTTTTTGCGCGCTACTGAGATTATCACCGGTTACAAGGACTGGTATCAGATGTTGTGCTTTCAAATGATCAATGAAGGCCTTAGCCGATTCTTTAATGGCGTCGCCTTGACTCACAGCACCAATAACTTTTGTATCAGCAAGTAAGTAAGAAACGCTGTTACCAACTGTCGTATCTACTGGTGAGTAGTCAATATGGTGTTCATCAAGATATCGAGATGAGGCTAGGATATAACGTTGCTGATCAATGATGCCACTAACACCGATACCAGCAATATTATTCACATCATGGGCGATTAGTTGTGGTGCTTTTTTTGCTTTTGCATGTGCCACGATGGATGCCGCTAGAGGATGCGTTGATTGTTGATCGAGAGCTGCCATAATAGCTAATGCCCTTTGCGCATCAAAGTCGTAAGTTGTCACTGCAGTTACCGTAAATTGACCAGTTGTTAGGGTACCTGTTTTATCCATTAAGGCATAGCGCAGCATGTCAGTATTTTGTAAAGCTTTGCGGTTTTTAATCAAAATGCCACGTGCTGCAGCTAATGACTTAGTTCGGGCAATAACCATGGGAACAGCCAAGCCTAAAGCATGGGGACAAGCAATAACGAGTATGGTAACTGCAATATTAATTGCATTGCTGAGGCCAGTAATTGGTAACCAGACCACAACGGCCAACACAGCGACAACTAATGCTACCCAGAATAACCATGAAGCCACACGATCAGCTACTGTTTCAATTTGAGATTTGTTATCTTGGGAAGTAGTAAGTGCCTGTTGCAAGCGACCAATGAATGAATAATCACCGATAAACGTTACTTTGACTAATAAGGTACCATTGCCGTTAATCGTACCACCTACTACGGCGCTATCTTTTTGCTTATCAATTAAACGACTTTCCCCAGTCATTAATGACTCATCAACTTGACTATGTCCTTCCAAAACAATGCCATCTGTGGGAAAGCTTTCGCCAGCTAACACTTGCAGTATCATATCTTGCTTAATTTCGGCCAAAGGCATGTCATGAACCATATCATCGTGTTTAACATGCGCGATGCGTGGCAACAATGCTTGTAGTTTAGACGTGGCGTCACCAGCTTGCATAGTGACACTCATTTCAATACGATGACCCAATAACATGATGACAGTTAGTGTGGCAAATTCCCAGAAAAAATCCATCATATGTGGATGCATATGGAACATTTCATTAGCAATAACGGTGTATATGGAATAAAAATAAGTCACAATTAAGGCCATACTAATTAAGCTCAGCATTGCGGGTTTGCGATGACTAAGTTCCATTTTAGCGCCTTTGAAAAAAGGCGGTGTACCCACGATAAATAAAATAGTAGCTAAAACTGTAACCAGCCATATGCTCCCTGTAAAAGTCCATGTGAATGGGAGACTTAGACCCATAAATGGCGCCATAATAATAATTGGCACCATTAAGATTAGAGACCACCAAAAACGTTTGGTTAAGTCATCCATATCCATATCCATACTATTATGGTGATGATTATTGTGCGAAGACGGTGTATGTTGCTGCTCTTGCATGGACATATGGTTATGATGGTCCATATTGTGATGATCCATTTCAACACTTCCTTTCTATTGATAAACAGTTACAGGCAACGGTTTGAGGTGCTGTCTGTTTTTTGTCTGCTAAGAGCACCTCTAAATGGGTAATATCTGTTTGTGATAAAGGGATATCTTTTATAATGTCTGCCAAAGTGGCACCAATATGCATGGCGCACATAGCATTAAGCGTATCCATCAAGATACTTTTCATCGCTACGTTTTCAGTTATAGTAGATTGATAGTGACGGTCACGAACCGCGCCATTGTGCTGGAGATAGCCTTTATGTTCTAAACGCGCAATCAAGGTTTTGATTGTTGAGGGCTGCCAAGAATGCTTTTTTTGTAAAATATCAGTAATTTCTCGGCTAGTTGCTTGCCCTAGAGTCCAGACAATGCGCATAACTTCCCATTCACTTGTCGTCATTTTTTCTGTATTGTTCATATTGTTAGTCTACATTTGTAGTCTATTTATTGCAACTAGATTGTTTACATCTGTTATAAATCGTCATGCAACCATTAGATGCTACAGAAGATGGGATTAGTGATTACAAGTGTTTCACGTGAAACAAGGCATTACATTCAATATTTTGATATGACATGCTTTGTTATTTTAATGAGGACAAGAGGGTCAAATAAAAAAGCAATCACACAGGATTGCTTTTTTATTTCAGGTTTATGAAAACTTAATACCACCATCAACAGCAATAGATTGGCCAGTAATGTAATCGGCTTGATCACCGGCTAGGAAGCTAACTAATTTAGCAACGTCCTCTGGTTCTTCACCACGACCTAACAGAATACCATCGATAAAGGCTTGACGTGTTGCGCCGATTGGTACATTTTTACGTTCAGCAAAACGTTGATCGATGTCATCCCACATTGGCGTCAATACAATACCAGGGTTGTAGGCGTTGACACGAATTTTATCAGTAGCGAGTTCCTTAGCTGCGGCTTGCACTAGACCGCGTGTCGCAAACTTTGTGGCTGAATAGATACCCAATAATTCCATACCTTCCATACCAGCTATTGAGGAAGCTAAAATAATTGACCCACCATCACCACTTTTACGCATGAGAGATGGCGCAGTTTGAAGAGCCCAAATTTGTGATTTGAGGTTGATATTCAGAATTGTATCGATTTCTTCAGCAGGGGTCTCTTCAATACTATCAACCCAATCAATACCCGCATTAGCAACAAATATATCTAGGCGACCAAATTCTTTATCTGCCAGAGCAATTAAATCTTCGTTGGTTTGACGTTGAGAAACATCACCGGTAAAGGTAACAGCCTTGCCACCCTTATCCGTAATCTTTTTGGCAACCTTATCAAGCTTGGATTGTGTTCGACCATTAATAATAATGGCATAACCATCATCAGCAAGGCGGAGCGCAATACCTTCACCAATACCCTGTCCACCACCAGTAATAATTGCAACTTTCTGCGTCATCTTTCTTTCCTCCATGACTTATATTGTAATAACACCACCATTATATGCCTATTGCTAATCTTTTCACAAATGATCAGCTTGTCATATATTAGTTTAATTATTTTATTTTGAATTTTTGTGTCATATTCATGATTTATCGCTGGTATATGATAGGTGGTTCATTGTATAATCGAGATAAAGCAATGATAAAGGTGATAATATGTCTAAACAAGAAAAATATACAAAAGATGAGTTAATGAAAATTTTTAATATTAGTTCATCAACACTCAATCGTTTTATTAAAGACCATGATTTGTCAGATGACTCTTCACGAACGGTTAGAAATAAGCGGCAGGTTAACGAATATGGTCAAAAAACTTATGCTGCCTTGGCTGAACAATATGAAATTACAGAAGTAGCAACAGAAGAAACACAGGATTTATCTGCAGATGTTTTGCAAAATACGATTGAGCAACAAGAAGAATTGATTGCCGAACTGCGCAGCACTAATGAATACCTCAAACAACTATTAACGAATCAAACGCGATTGGTCGATCAGTCGCAGCAACTGCAATTGAGATTGACGATGGACGATGAAAAGAGTGAAGATAAAGATGGTGATGCAGTGATTGATCATGAATCGGTAGAAGAAAGTCATGATGAATCAAAAGTAAAGGAAGATAAAAAATCCTTCTGGCAGCGAATCAAAGGGAATTAAACGTATCGTAAGCAATTGGGAGTACTTTACTTTAAAATAGAAAGTAAAGGAGACGACATAATGCGAGCAATTCAAATGACAGGTTATGGTGATGTGCGTGTATTGACTGAAGCGGATGTAGCGACTCCAGAGATTAAACCCAAACAGGTCTTGGTGATGCAACATGCAACGGCCATTGATCCTTATGATGTTAAGTTTAGAGCAGGGTTAATGGGTACTGATAGTGAGATGCCACTGATTGGTGGGTCTTCTGTTGCTGGAGATATTGTTGCTGTTGGTCATGAAGTCACTGGTTTTCATATTGGTGATCGTGTGGCAGCTAATCCACATCATAAAAGTTATGCGGAATATGTGCCAGTAGGACAATCTTTATTGGCTAAAATTCCTGATAATGTGACTTATGAGCAAGCGGCAGCTTCAGCATTGGGTGCGCAAGCAGCCTACCAAGCGATCTATGATGCGTTGCAATTAAAGCCAAATGAAAGCATTTTGATTCATGGTGGTGCAGGTAGTGTAGGATTTACAGCAATTCAATTTGCTAAGAAGATTGGTGCTACACCTATCTATACTACGGCCAGTGGTAAAGGTGCGGACTTTCTGAAGCAGTTTGATCATAGTTTGAAAGTGATTGATTATAAAGCAGTACGGTTTAATCAGGTCATTGATACTGTTGATAAGATATTGGATACAGTTGGTGGGCAGACGTTAACGGATTCTTTGACAATCCTATCGCCAACAGGTCAATTAGTGTCTACTTTAGGCAGTAATGATGACCCTCGTGTATCTAGTTTTTTCTTGAAATCTAGTGGGAAGAGTTTATCTGCTGTATTATCAGCGATTGCTCATGATAATTTAATCGTTAAAATAGCAGAAGTTAAACCATTTAATGTAGATAACTTAAGAGAATTCCACGATCGTAAGCATACTGTGGGTAAATTAGTATTGAATTTTAGATAAACGTTAAGAGGTATGTATGTTAGAAGTGGCAACGTTAACGCCCCAATATAATGCGTATTGGCAACAATTATATGAAGAAGCGTTCCCTGCAATTGAACGTTTTGAGTTTGAAACGCTACAGCAATTGGCCCGACAACACGAGGGTCTTAATCTGGGGATTATTTTGGATGGCGCACGACCAGTGGGATTAGTCGTTTATCAACTCAATACGCAGAATGTGCATCAAGCCTTTATTCTGTTTTTTGCAGTTGATCCAAATTTACGTGGCGAGGGTTTGGGTGCACAAGCGTTATCATGTTTTAAATCGATGTTTCCAGATGGCTTTGTATTAGAGTGTGAATATCTAGATGAAACAGCAGATAATTATGAGCAACGACAAAAGCGTTATAGATTTTATCAAAAGAATGGCATTTTGGAAAGTGGCTATACTGCTACGATTCCAGCAGGTGTTTTTTACGTATTGCGCAGCAGTGAGCATATTACAATTGCAGATTATTTGAGTATGGCCCGACCAATTTTTAGCGAGCTTGAGGTTGATATTAATCGGTAATTGACATATTTTTTAGGACAATACATGCTATTGTCCTTTTTTTCTGCGTTGTTTTAGTGCTATTGGCATTTAGATGACACAACAAAACGTTAACATTTAGCATAAAAATATAGGAATAACACTTAATTCAGCATGATTAAAAGAATGTTTACTGCGTTTTTTAATTAATCTATCGGAATTAGAGTTAATTTTAACGATTAAGTGTGGTAATATTATAAACGTATGTGAAAATCAACGGACAATGTGAGGACGGTTGGGATGGCTGAAAAAGCACAAATGAAACCAAGACGCGTTTGGCGGATAAGTTTAGGATGGCAGATTTTAGTTGGCTTATTTTTGGGCGTGATATTGGGCGTTGTTTTCTATGAAAATCAGATGGCCATTACTGCGATGCAAAACATTGGGACAATGTTTATTAGCTTGATACAAATGATTGTTTTGCCAATTGTGGTATCCTGCTTAACGGTTGGTATTGCCAATATGGGAGATATGCATCAACTGGGTCGTGTTGGTGGTAAGACACTCATATATTTTGAGTTAATGACGACTGTGGCGATTATATTAGGGTTGCTGGTGGGAAATATTTTCCAACCGGGACACTATATTGATATTCATCAATTACATAGCCAAAATATTAGTCAGTATATGGCAACAGCCAAAACGGCATCACATACTGGAATATGGTCAACAATTATGGAAATCATACCAACTAATATTTTCAAGGCTTTGTCAGCAGGTGATATGATTCCAGTCATTTTCTTTTCAGTCTTCTTCGGCTTAGGTATTGCTGCAGTTGGTAAACGTGGCGAAATATTAACTGATTTCTTACGTGCTGTTTCTGAAGTCATGTTCAAAGTGACCAGTTGGGTGATGCATACAGCGCCAATCGGTGTTTGTGCCTTAATTGGTGCAACTGTTGCACAAATGGGGCTTCAATCCTTAGCGCCTTTGGGTTACTTTATTTTATTGGCTTACGCTTCGATGGCTTTCTTCATTATTGTTGTGATGGGCTTAGTTGCCAGAATTTATCACTTAAATATTTGGGATCTCTTTAAAGTGATTAAAGATGAAATGATTTTGGCATTTTCTACTGCTAGTTCGGAAGCAGTATTACCACGTATCATTGATAAAATGGACAAGTTTGGTGTTAGCAAGGGCATTGTCTCCTTTGTAATTCCTACTGGATATACGTTTAATTTAGATGGTTCAGCGATTTATCAATCCTTAGCTGCACTGTTCTTGGCGCAAGCTTACAATATTCATTTGTCGATTAGTCAACAAATTACCTTAGTTGTGATATTAATGATTACATCCAAGGGTATGGCTGGTGTACCAGGCGCATCATTCGTCGTATTGCTAGCAACTGTTTCATCTATTGGGGTTCCTGTTCAGGGGCTTACCTTTATTGCTGGTATTGATCGACTAGTAGACATGGGTCGTACAGTGGTCAACGTTGTTGGTAACTCTTTGGCTGCCATGATTATTGGTAAATCTGAAAAAGAATTCGATATGGAAAAGAACCAACAGTATCTCGCAACATTTACTAAAAAAGCAAAAGCTGAATAATAAAAAAGCTCACCGTCCGGTGAGCTTTTTTGTTGCTTGTATTATTTTTTTCTCGTTAATTTGGCAATTCCCTCCCAACGCGGTGTCTGTGGAAACATATCAATCGATTGAATGTAATCGACACGATATACTTTAGATAATTCAACGAGATCACGTGCTAGTGTTGAAGGATTACAAGACATATAGACGAATTTTTCTGGCTTAGTACGTAAAATTTCTTTTTTAAGGGCGGGTTCTAGGCCAGGACGTGGTGGATCAACGACTAATGCATCAGCAATCCATCCTTCTTTTTGCCATTGTGGTAATAGTTGTTCGGCAGTACCCACTTCATAAGTAGCATTGTCAATGCCATTAATTTGAGCGTTAATCATGGCATCGTCAACGGCCTCCGGAATGACTTCCATACCACGGACTTCACCGGTTTTATCTGCTAAGGTGATACCAATTGTACCGACACCGGCATAGGCATCCACCAATCTATCAGCGTGCTTGAGATCAAGTGCTGCAATAGCTGTTTCATATGCAACAGTCATCTGTGTATGATTGAGCTGCATAAATGCTCTAGGAGAGAGTTGGAATGTTTTACCGAGTATTGTTTCTTCAATATAATCCTGTCCCCATAGCTTAATGGTTTCATCACCCCAAACGAGGCTAGTACGACCTGGATTATAATTTTGGAAAATACCAACGACTTGTGGTAGTTCTTTTTGTATTGCTTGGATTAATTCACTATCACCGGGGAAACCATCAGTATTTGTTACAAATGTCAGTTGGACTTGTCCACTGGTTTGTGAGGCACGGGCAACCACAGTTTTAACGGTCCCTTTATTCTTTTCTTCATTATAAATACTGATGGATTGCTTTTCTAATAAATCGCGGACTTTACGCATTACTGTCATTGTCAACGGATCTTGTGTATGTACGACTGGCAAATCAATGAGTTCATGGCTACCACGAGCATACATACCCATTTTAAGTTCACCTTGTATTTTACGAACGGGGAATTGGGCTTTATTACGATATTCATAGGGGTGTTGCATACCAATTGTGTCGCGCAAGTTAATGGATTGCCAATCACGCGGTTGGAATTTTTCTAATGCTTGTGCAATGACGTCTTTTTTGAATGCCAATTGCGCTGCGTATGTCATATGTTCTAGTTCAAAGCCACCAACAATATTCGCATGTTCATCCAAGGGCGTTACACGATCAGGTGATTTTTCACGGATACTCATCACTTTTGCACTCAAAAACTTTGGCGAAACTTCGGTTACTTTAACCACAGCAACTTCATTAGGTAATACGCCGGGCACGAAAACAATTTTCTTTTTATAATAACCAATACCTTCACCGTTAATACCCAATCTTTTAATGGTGAGCGGGAACTTCTGGCCGACTTTAACCAGTACATCTTTTGGAGTAGAGCGTTTATGTGAATAAGGACGGTAAGATTTCTTCTTTTTATTTTCCATTATTTCTCTTTCTTTCTACAAAGGCAGTCAATGTAAACAATCATTCTATCATAACATGAGATAATCTTTTTTGAAAAAGTATAACACGTTTGTGTTATATCACATATGTGGTATAATAATGATGTAGAGAAGTTCAGAAGTGGTGTGCATCACTGACAGATGAACTGATAAATAAGCACCCATGCAGCTACTGCATATATTAAAGAAAAGAGGTCGAATATGACATGAGATTTGATATTAAGGCTTATCTGGACGACAATTCATTAACGATATATCGTGTAGCGAAGGAGTCTGGGTATGGCTATACAACAATTCACAAATCGTTTAATAAAGCACAATCTGATGCGACACCCTTAAATTTAAGAGACCTTGATGCATTAGCCAAAGTACAACATAAAGCAATGTGGGAGGTATTGAGGGAACTTGAACGATTATATATAGATGATTAAAAAGGAGAGTTCAATTTATGGCAAATAACTTTTTTAACGATCCATTTGGATCAGACATGAATGATATTTTTAACAATATGATGGGCAACATGAATGGGATGAATTCTGAGCGTCGTTACTTAATTAATGGTCGTGAAGTGACACCTGAAGAATTTATGGCTTATCGACAAAACGGTCAGTTACCCGGTAATTCTGGTGTAACTGGTCAACCAAGACCAGTAGCAGGTAATGGGCGTCCGATTGCCCAACAACCACAAGGACCGGCACAAGAAGGTATGTTAGCTAAATTGGGTCGTAACTTGACACAAGAAGCACGTGATGGTTTATTGGATCCCGTAATCGGCCGTAATAAAGAGATTCAGGAAACAGCAGAAATTTTGAGCCGTCGTACTAAGAATAATCCGGTGCTCGTTGGTGATGCCGGTGTTGGTAAAACAGCTGTTGTCGAAGGCTTAGCACAAGCCATTGTGAATGGCGATGTCCCAGCTGCAATTAAAGACAAGGTGATTTATTCAATTGATATTTCTTCATTGGAGGCAGGAACCCAATTCCGAGGTGCTTTTGAAGAAAATATTCAAAACTTATTAAAAGAAGTTAAGACTGCTGGTAACATTATCTTATTCTTTGATGAAATTCATCAAATATTAGGTGCAGGTTCTACTGGCGGCGAAGATGGTGGTAAGGGTTTGGCTGATATTATTAAGCCAGCATTAAGTCGTGGTGAAATTTCATTGATTGGTGCTACAACCCAGGATGAATATCGTAATACGATTATGAAGAATGCGGCTTTGGCACGGCGATTTAACGAAGTGCAAGTTAATGCCCCAAGTCCACAAGATACATTACTTATCTTGAAGGGGATTGCCAAGTTGTATGAGAAGCATCATCATGTGGAACTACCAGACGATGTCTTGAAGGCAGCAGTAGACTACGCCGTACAGTATATTCCACAACGTTCATTACCTGATAAGGCAATTGATTTGTTGGATGTCACTGCTGCACATCTAAGCGCAAAGTATCCAGCCTCAGATGCTGTTTCACTACAAAAGCAATTAGATGAAGCCAAAGTAAAGCAAGATCAAGCCGTACAAGAAGAGGACTTCGAAACAGCATTAAAAGCAAAGCAAGATATTGAAGCAATTCAAAAAAAGCTTGAGCATTCAGACAAGGATGTCAATGTGAAAGCAACGCCAAATGATGTTGCTGAAGCAGTGGAACGCTTAACGGGTATTCCGGTATCACAAATGGGTGCTTCTGATATTGAACGCTTAAAGACAATCGGTGATCGGTTGTCAGGTAAGGTAATTGGTCAAGAAGAAGCAGTCAAAATGGTTGCGCGAGCTATCCGTCGTAATCGTGCAGGATTTGATGAAGGAAACCGACCAATTGGTTCATTCTTATTTGTAGGACCAACAGGTGTTGGTAAGACTGAGTTAGCTAAGCAGTTAGCTTTGGATATGTTTGGGTCAAAAGATAATATCATTCGTTTAGATATGAGTGAGTATTCCGATTTGACGGCGGTATCGAAGCTGATTGGTACGACGGCTGGCTATGTGGGCTATGACGATAACAGTAATACGTTAACTGAGCGTGTTCGCCGTAATCCATACTCCATTGTTTTGTTGGATGAGATTGAAAAAGCTAATCCACAAGTGTTGACCTTATTACTACAAGTAATGGATGATGGTCGTTTAACAGATGGTCAGGGTAATGTGGTTAACTTTAAGAACACTGTTGTGATTGCAACATCTAACGCAGGATTTGGTCATGACAATGATGATATGGCATTGATGGACCGATTAGCTCCTTACTTCCGTCCAGAGTTTTTGAACCGATTTAATGGCGTGATTGAATTTAGCGCCTTATCAAAGGATGATTTGAAGCAGATTGTTGATTTGATGTTAGACGATGTCAATAAGACCTTAGCCAAAAAATCGCTAACGTTAACCGTCAGCGATGCAGCCAAAAATGAATTGATTGAACTTGGCTACGATGAAGCGCTTGGTGCACGGCCGTTACGTCGTGTGATCGAGCAACAAATTCGTGATCAGGTGACGGATTTCTACTTGGATAATCCTGGCGAGAAGCAGCTACAAGCGGACCTTGTGGACGGCAAGATTATGATTAGTGCAGTAATGGATTAATGACAAAATAAACGGTGGCATCATTTGATGCTACCGTTTTTTTATGATATAAAGTCAATAAAAAACGTTGATTCAATTGAGAATCAACGTTTTTGTAGTAGGTAATAAATTATTGACCAGTGTAGAACCACTTATCGCCGTTAGCAGCAAGTAGTTGGTCAGATGCATCTGGTCCCATTGAACCTGACTTGTAAGTTTCAAGTGGTGCCTTATCAGCTGTATAAACGGCTGAGATAGCATCAACGAAACGCCATGCAGTTGCAACACCGTTCCAATCTGCGAAGTTAGAACCATTACCGTCCATAGCATCATGAATCATACGTTCGTAAGGTTCTGGTGTGTTTTGCTTATCTTCGGCAGATGCTTGCCAACCTAAGTCAATTGTTCGTGTATCAAAGGCGTCTGATACACGCTTGGCATTAACTGTGAATTGAACGCCACCCTTTGGATCAATCAAAATAGACAAAACAGATTCTTGTGCAGGTGTGGCTGAACCAAAGTTGAATTTACCAGCCTTGAAGACGATATCAACACGTGTTTGCTTGGCAGCTAAACGCTTTCCTGAACGGACGTAGAAAGGCACACCTTCCCAACGCGGTAGATCAAACTGTAATTCACCGGCGATAAAGGTGTTATTCTTTGAATCAGCAGGGACATCTTTTTCTTCTAAGTAAGGCAAAAAGTCAGCAGAATCACCAGCACCATATTGTGCACGCACAAAGTACTTGTTAACTTCTGCTTCGTCATAGATTTTCAAAGCATTAAAGGCAGCATTTTTTGCAGCACGGATATCTGTGTCATTAAATGATTCTGGCTTTTCCATTGCTAGCCAACCAACAATTTGCATTGTATGGTTTTGAATCATATCAAGTAGGGCACCAGCAGTATCATAATAACCAGCACGTTCTTCAACACCAAGTACTTCTGAAAGGGTTACTTGTACGTTTTTGATGTAATCTTTGTTCCAAGCAGCATCAAAAATTGGGTTTCCAAAACGTAGCGCCGCAATATTTTGAACCATTTCCTTACCTAAGTAGTGATCGATACGGAATAGTTGGTTATCATCGAAAGCATCTTCCAAATCGTTTTGTAGTGCTTCGGCGGTTGCGTATGATGTACCAAATGGCTTTTCAATCATCAAACGGTTATAACCAGTTGTGGCTAACAATCCTTCTGATTTCAGATATTGTGCAATTGTACCAAAGAAACGTGGTGCAACAGACATATAGAAAATACGATTGCCTTCAATGTCAAACTTTTGTGCTGCTTCTTCAATCGCGAGCTTTAAGACATTATATGATGCGGCATCGGTTACATCGTGTGCACGATATGAAAAATGCTCGATGAAGGCTTCTGCTTGTGCCTGATCTTCAGTAAAGTCTGCGATAGATTCACGAACTAATTGCTTAAATTCAGCATCGCTTAAATCCTGACGTGCTGTACCGACAATGGCAAAGTGTTCTTGTAGGTAGCCTTTTTTATAAAGGTTAAAGACTGATGGGTAAAGCTTACGCTTTGCTAAATCACCAGTACCACCAAAGAAAGTTACCAAAGTTTTAATTTCTGAAACCATGATGTTCCCCTTAAAAGTTTATCGTTTTCATGTACTAGTATAACGCAAATGTTCACTGTTGAACAACGAGAATAAAACGGTTACATCATTGTAAGGCGTAATTTATGTCAAAGCTTGTATAAATCAGAAGGGTTAGGGGTACATTTGGACGTCAAACCATACTTTTATGGTGCTAGGCTGAGCGAATCCTTTTTCATGCTATACTAATTAAAGTTTTGGAGGATTTATGCATATTGAACAAAAGCAGATGGTCAATCACACATTAGATGAAAAATGGTTACTTATTGGAACATTGCTATCTAATATCGGTAATTCAATGATATGGCCGGTATCTACCCTATATATGACAGGCCAGCTACATCAAAGTTTTATGACTGCAGGTCTTGTTTTGATGATAGGATCAATGATAAGCGTCTTTGGTTCTTTCATTGGTGGGCAATTATTTGATCACTGGCAACCTTATAAGGCGTTACTAGTAACGATTGCTATTATTTTTTTGGCTGTCGCAAGCCTGATTTTTTGGAATGGCTGGCCAATGTTTGCGATTTTAATATGGGTTGCGAATTTTGGTATGGGAATCGAATTAACTTTAGTTAATGCTTATGCAACAACGATTCGATCTGAAAAGACGCGTGTTGTTTTTAATAATCTGTATATCGTATTAAATGTAGGGATGGTTTTAGGTACATTAGTTGTGGGTTACCTTTTTGACTATGGTTTTTATCTACTAATGATCATTTCGAGCTTTATTTATTTACTATTGTGGTTGGTTGTCTTTTTTAAGTTCAATGTGAGCGTTGATATACCAACAGTTCCTGTTGTACGTACTGATCGTCATACAAATCTCACACCAAAGAAATTGCAACTCACACCGTTATTAATTGCCATTGGTGCCTTACTATTTATTACTTACTTGTCGTATATCTTATGGGAGACAGTGATGGCACCACATATGAAGACATTGGGGATGCCGACAAGAAATTATGCGGATTTATGGATGATTAACGGCATTACGATTATTTTGTTCCAAAGAGTTATTTCTAATTGGGCTAATAAACATCGCTATGAAGTATCCATTTTGATTGGGAGCGTCATTTTTGCTTCTAGTTTTTTCTTTTTAATTTTTGTTCGAGATTTTTGGCAAATTGTGATTGTATTTGAACTATTAACTGTGGGTGAAATGTTGCAAAGTCCACAAGTTCCAGCGTGGGTTGCTCAAATGACGCCACAGTCGGTTGCTGGGCAGGCACAAGGTTTTGTGACAATGATGATTAGTTCAGGACGCGTGGTTGGTCCGCTATATTCAGGATTTATGATGGACCGAGGTTGGATGAGGGCTCTTTTTTTGTCAGTGTTTATCATGATGATTCTGATTAGTGGTGGTTTGTTTATGATGACCTTTAAGCAAAATAAAAAGCATACCTAAGTATGCTTTTTATTAAAAAACGAACAAACTAAATTTTACGTGACAGCTTTTTCAAAAGCTTTTTCAAAAGAAATATTACCTGTTTGATCTAAAAAGTGGTCTTTGAAGATGGGAAACAATACCATCTTATTTGTTGTTATGCAATAAAATATTTGAGTAATTGTTCTTCGGATAATTTTGCTTTTTCTTCATTACGAACATCCAGCACGATGTCTCCAGCATTCAAAACAATTAAACGGTTACCGTATTTTAGCGCATCAGCTAAATTGTGCGTAATCATAAGGGCGGTTAACTGATTTTGTGTGACTTGCTGATTAGTTGTTGTCATCAGTTGTTCGGAAGTTTTAGGATCTAAAGCAGCAGTATGTTCATCTAATAACAATAATTCTGGTTTAACAAGCGTTGCCATTAAGAAGCTTAGGGCTTGTCTTTGTCCACCGGATAGATTGCCAGTGGCTGTTTGTAAACGGGTATCGAGGTTATTCCCCATTGTTTGCGTTAATTCACGATATTGCGCTAATTTTTCTTTAGATAGATTACGTCCGCGTAAGCGTCGTTTTGCGCCTCGCTTTTCGGCAAGCAACAGGTTTTCTGCAACAGTCATACGAGGGGCAGTACCCATCTTAGGGTCTTGAAAAACGCGCGCAATGTAATCTGTTCGTTCAACTGGACTTTTTTGTGTGATGTCAGTACCGTGGTGCAAGATGTGGCCGTGACTCAATTGGAGATTGCCAGCGATAGCATTGAATAAAGTGGATTTACCAGCACCGTTTGTTCCCAATACAGTGATAAAATCACCTTCATATATATCAAAATTAATACCTTTTAATATTTTAGTTGCAGCTAATGTACCTTGCTTTACAGTAACATCAACATCTTGAAGTCTAAATACGGGTTCAGTCATGGTTAGCCAATCCTTTCTTAATTACTTTATCCAACTTTAGTGCTTTGCTGATTTGCGGTAACATCATGGCAATCGCTAAGACGATGGCTGACAATAAATTGAGATCGTTGGTTGAAAAACCAAGTCTTAAGACAGCTAATAATACAAGGCGGTATAAAATGGAACCAACAACAACAGCGATGAGACGTTCTGTTAGCGTCAATTCGCCGAAAACGACTTCGCCGATAATAATTGAAGCAAGGGCAATGACAATAATACCAATACCCATGTTAATATCAGCGTATCCATTATTTTGGGCAATGACAGCGCCACCAAAGGCAATCAAACCATTAGATATCATTAAGCCCATGATAGTCATGCGATCTGTACGAATACCAATAGATTGTGCCATTGTTGGATTATCACCAGTTGCGATGAACGCTTGACCAATTTCTGTTTGTAGAAAAATGACAAGTAATGCAGTAATAACACTGATAATAATAAAGCCAACCAAGACAGAGTCAAAATATTTAGGTAGTGTTGACAAGAAATGGGCAGAAAAGAGAGTATCTTTACCCAACAAGGAAATGTTGGCTGATCCCATAATACGTAAGTTAATAGACAAAGAAGCAGTCATAACAAGAATTCCGGCTAGTAAAATTGGGATTTTACCTTTTGTATAAAGTAACCCTGTCGCTAAACCAGCCAAGGCACCAACACCAAAGGCAATGATCGTGGCTAAAATTGGTGAAACATTATGACTAATTAAAGTGACGGCTGTTGCGGCACCAAGTGGAAAAGAACCTTCAACTGTCATATCTGGAAAATTTAATATACGGAAAGTCAAGAAGAGAGCGACACCTAAGACAGCCCATAAGAGGCCTTGACCAATACTGGAAACAATCATACTCATTTGTAAATTTCTCCTTTATTTTCAGCTTCACGCACAATGTCGTCGGGTAAGGTGATGCCTAGTGTTTTAGCAGTTGAAGTATTAATTGTCATATCCCCTTTGGTAATAAACTTAATGGGATAGGTGGCTGGGTTCTTACCTTTAAGAACGCGTCCGGCCATAATACCAGAAGCTTTACCCAGTTCAAATTGATTAACTGAGACAGTTGCAAGACCACCATCTTTGACCATTGTGTTAACAGCAGGGAAGACGGGTACCTTTTCCTTATTTGTTACGCCAACTAATGTCTTCATTGCTGACGCCACACCATTATCTTGTGGTGCATAGACAGCATCTACTTGATTAGCCATTGTTTCGGCAATTTGCTGCATGTCATTGGTGGTTGAAATAGTGTACATATGCACATCGTAGCCAGCTTTTTGGGCAAGAGCTTGCATTTTTTTAGCATTATATTCACCACCATGATCTGAGGAGGTATAGATAATGCCCAGTTTTTTAGCATTCGGTACAACACGCTTAATTAAGTTAAGGTGAGAGGCAAGGGGTGATTCACCAGAAGTACCTGTAATATTACCGCCGGGACGGTTATTAGATTTGACGAGTCCGCCACCTACTGGATCAGTGATACCAGCTAGAATGACAGGATTTTGGCCATTAGCAGATTTAGCAAGTGACTGAGCAGCAGGCGTCGCGATACCGACCGTGATATCAGCGTTCTCATTAGCAAATTTCTCGGCCATGGTTTTTAAGTTACTTTGATCAGCCTGCGCATTTTGATAATCAATCTTAACGGTTTTACCATTAACAAAACCTTCTGATTTCAAACCAGCAACTACGCCTTTGTTAATTTGATCGAGTGCGGGGTGGGTGACCAGTTGTAAAATACCAACCGTTGGTACTTGTTGTTTATTTTTTTGTGTACGATTAGTTGTGACAAAAGCAATTGCCAAGAAGATTACAATAATGCTTATTACACTCATTAGTCGTTTATTCATAATGTTTCTCCTAGAATATTATTTCAATTAAAAATGACCTTGATTTGCCATACAGGACAATTCAAGGTCAAAAGAAAAGTCTGTATGGTCATTACCATACAGACTTTGAGTTATACACAAAATAGTCGGTATGGATAAAACTGAAATCCGCCAGCTTTATCCTTTTAAGAACAAGCTGTTTTACCGACGCCACCAGGCTTTATTAGAAATTAATAATAAATTGTGCATTATATTACTCCAAGTTTTCTGAATAGGTTAAGAATACTAAGAAATATGTTAAATGTCAAGACTATTTTTGGCAAATAACTTTAAAATTGTTAGAATATAAAGTATGCAAAAACAAAGTGATTTTATAATTAAATTATTAATTATTGGTTTGGGTGGAGCCATTGGTGGTAGTTTACGTTATTTACTACAATTAATACCGCATATTGGTCATTGGCCAATCATGATTACTTTTATTAATTTACTCGGCACTTTTTGTTTGGCAATGTTGGGTGAATACTTATTATTGACGGATAGTCGATTAAGCCATTGGCAATCATTTATTGGAACAGGCGTTATTGGTGGCTTTACGACATTCAGTGCGCTTATTTTACAGAGCTATGAGTTGTTAATGGATGAACCAGAGGAAGCCGTACTATATTTAGTGATGACAATAGTCGGCGGTATGTTAATGGTTGTTTGGGGACGTTTGTTTGCGAGAAGAATTGTGAATAGGACATAATGATGACATTACTTTGGATTGCATTAGGTGCGGGCATTGCCTCGATGCTAAGATTTGCCGTGATGACCTGGTGGCCACCGCATTTTCAATATTTTACGGCAGTTTTCGTGGTTAATATTATCGGTGCTTTTATTTTGGGAATAGTCCTAACACAGGTGCATGCCTCTTTTTGGCGCGAAATCCTGATTACCGGCTTTTTAGGTGGCTTTACAACATTTAGTACCATGATGACGCAGAGTGCTCAAAAGCGTCTACGACGGCAAATTGGCTACTTACTATTGCAAACAATTTGCGGATGTTTCAGCTTAGCTTTAGGATTGTTATTCAGCCATTTTATTTTGCGATAAAAGAAATATGTTAATTTAGGAGAAATATAATAATATGTCAAAAATCGCCATTATCGTTGATAGCTCATTTGCTATTCCGTTAGAAAAACGCAATCGTTATCATATTATGCAAGTGAGCTTGCCTATTATTTTTGGTGATGAAGCTTATCGCGAAGAAAGCGATATTCAAGATGTTGCTGCTTTAATTAAACTTATCGATGAAAAGAAAGATCTACCGGCCACTTCTCAACCATCACCAGGTGAGTGGATTGAAGCTTTAAATCAAGCCAAAGCAATAGGCTATGATACTGCTATTTTGATGACGCTATCGTCAGGTATATCTGGTAGTTACCAAACAGTGACGAATGTTGCTGCCAGTTATGAGGGGATGGCTGTTTATACATGGGATTCGCGCATCACAGTTATTGCTGCTGGACACCAAGCCTTATTAGCAGCAACATTGGCTGATCAAGGTGTTGATGCAGAACGCATTATGGCTGCATTAAACCAATTGAGACAAACCATGGGTGTGCGTTTTGCAGTAAATGATATTTCCCATTTACAACGTACTGGTAGAATTAGTACGGGACAGGCCTTAATTGGTGGTTTGCTCAATATTAAACCAATTCTATCTATTAATTTGGTGCTAGATGGTAAAATTGCGGCAGTAGGGAAGTCACGTAAAATGAGCGGGGCGCTGAAAGAAATTAAACTAGCACTTACCGAAGCGTTGAGTACCGTAGCCTATCCGGTTCGTATTACAGTAATTGATGCGAATAACCAAAAACTTGGTGATAAATGGCAAGCAGAACTACAAAAAGAGTACCCAACCATCCAATTTGAACGTAGTGCTATGGCACCTTCAATCGCGGTTCATACTGGTGCTGGCGCAATTGCCGTTGTTTGGGAACATGATTGGCAAGATTTAGTTCGTACAACAACAATTAATTCATAAAAAGTATAAAAACTGCTTGCATTTTTTTATAAAAGGCGTATTATATATAAATGTGCTAAGGCACAAGAGATTGCTCCCATAACTCAGTTGGTTAGAGTAGGGGATTTTTAATCCCAAGGTCCTAGGTTCGAGTCCTAGTGGGAGCACTGACGTAAAGTTGGCGACCTTTGGGATATTCCATAAAAAAGAGCTGTTCTTCGGAACAGCTCTTTTTTGCATGTCGATTAATGACCGGTTGTGACTTTAATCCCAATGATACCAATAATGAGTAGCGTAATGAAAAGCCAAGTGATAGATGGAATTTGGTCCTTAAAAAAGATGATGCCAACTATAATTGAACCAACGGCACCAATACCAGTCCAAATAGGATAAGCAATACCTAATGGTAAATGTTTGATTGCTAATGCCAAAAAACCAAAACTTAAAATCATGCCAACCAGTGTTGCAAGGGTAAACATAGTATTAGTAAAACCATGGCTCAATTTCATAGTAGTTGCCCAGACAACTTCAAAAATACCTGCAATGATTAAATATATCCAAGTCATTGTATAATCTCCTTAAATAAAATAAAAAGCACCTATACAGCTCTTCATTGACCTAATGAGCTATACAAATGCTATGACACCCGGTGGTGTTAAATATTAAATCCATTGTTACAAATTAACGTACATGAGTCAAGGTGTTAAGTGATTTATGATTAAGTAGTAATGAAATAGGTAAGCATTATATCAAGTATTGATAGAATGAACGATTATAGCCTATAATCATAAACAACTGGTCATAATTTTGTGATTATAACTTGTTGACAACCAAGATACATATAAGAAGGATGACAATATGACAACAATTAATGTAGATGAAGGTTTTTGGCAACTATTTCCAGATGCCAAAATTGGTGTACTGACTGTTCACGGTATTGATAATCATGTCAAAGCAGAGCAGACAAATCATTTTCAGGAACTATTAGATGCATCAGCAGAGAAGTCACGCCAATTTTTGGTAGAAGATGTTTTCCGTGATAATGCAGTGATTAGTCAATGGCGAACAGCATTTACACAATTTAAAAAGAAGAAGGGTGCGCGTTCTTCGATTGAGGCACTTTTAAAGCGGATTGATCAAGGAAATGCGTTACAATCAATTAATCCTTTAGTGGATATCTATAATAGTGTTTCTTTATCTTTTGCCATGCCATGTGGTGGTGAAGACTTAAACAAAATAGATGGTACGATGCGCTTAGGTATTGCTGAAGGCGGTGAATCGTTTAGACCATTAGGTGAGGATGAAGATCAACCTGCATTAAATGGTGAAGTGATTTATTATGATCAAACCGGTGCGATTTGCCGTTGCCTAAATTGGCGTGATGCCCAAAGGACAATGCTTACCGAAGCAACAACGGATGCCATCTTAGTAATGGAAGCCATTAACGATGAACAGCAACAACGATTGGCACCGGCAATGGACCAATTAAAAGAGCATATTGAACAAATGTTGGGTGTTACGGGTGATGTGTTTTACTTAGAGCAACACACATCAAAAGATTAAGCCAGTTTAATGAATGTTCGTTTAATTTGTTTGTGTCATTTTTTGTGCGTAAATGAATTGTAAAAAGGTCACACTGATGACAAACAGAATACCAATAATGCCATAAAGGTTAAACGAAACATGGAGAAATAAAAAGCTTAAAATGGCAGCAGACATTGGTTCAATTGCCCCGAGAACACTAGCGGTTGTTGGTAATATATATTCGAGACTCTGTAAAAAAAAGAGATAAGCTAACATTGTACCAAAAATAATGACAAAGAGAATTTGAATAAAGGCACTCAAATTCATTGATGGTGTTGCTTCCCAGACGCGATAATAAATACCGGTTATAATACCGCCCAAAAACATGGACCACCCAACAACTGCGATAGCACCGTAGCGTCGTAACAATTGCTGTGGCATTAAAGTGTAAACAGCCGCACCTACGGCAGCTAAAATTCCCCAAATAATGGCAGGCAATGGAAGTGCCAGTGATTGGAAATTACCTTGCGTAACAATGAGGGCAGTACCGATGATAGCAATGATCACTGATAAAGCATCGATACGACTTGGCAATACCCAATCTTTAATGGCCAGATAAAGAATGATCATGATTGGTGAAAGATACTGTAAGATGGTTGCCGTTGCAGCGTTTCCTGTACTAATTGCCATAAAGTAGGTTAACTGTACAGCGGTCATACCAAATAATGTAAATAGGAGTAGTTTAAAACTATCGTGCTTGTTTTTGAAAACGGCTAATATATCTTGATGTTGTGTTGCCCCATAAACAAGCAATAAAAATCCCGCGAAAATCATTCTAATAGCGACTAACCAAGTTGGTGAAATATCATGATGATCAAAAAGATTTTGTGCAACTGTACCAGAACTTCCCCATAAAACGGGGCCAGCTGCTGCTAGACCCAAACCTAATTTTCTTTTTTCCATACCTTTACTCCCAAGAATTAATATGTAAAATATACTATATTTTACATATCATTGTCATGTTGTATCCATTATTTAATATGCGCTAGTCGCATTGTCTAGTAAATTAAGAGTTTGCAATTGTTGCGTTTGATGTTAGAATAAGCATACGAACGTTTTGGATTAGTAGAGATTAATATTTTGAGTATCAGGAAATCGGTGGGCACTGCGAACCGATCAGATTTAATCATCGAATTACACTAAAATAAACTTTAACAATTCAATATTTTTGAGAAAGACATTTGTCTTTAAAATAAGGTGGTACCGTGGATCAATTCGCCCTTAGCTTACTTAATGCTAAGGGCTTTTTATTTTGAAAGGAAATGAGTAGTACGCATGACAATTCAAGAATTTTACCATGGTTGTGGCGGTATTTGCCGATATTATTATTCATTGTAGTAATAGTTAGGCTATATTGAGTCATTTTAAAACGATAGGAAAATAATATGATGCAAAAAAAACATAATTTAATTGAATCTACTATAATACTGGGCATTATTATTACATGTATTGCTGTGTCGGTTATTGGATTGCATTTGTCACCAGTTATCGCGGTACTCTTTGCCGTGGTCATTACCATGATTTACGCTTTTGTAAAACGCTACCCGTTATCAATGCTGAATGAAGGGATTATGGCGGGTGTGAAGCCGGGTATTATTCCAATTTTTATCTTTATTTTAGTCGGTGCCTTGATTGCTGTCTGGATTAAAGCTGGTATTATTCCTTCATTAATGGTTTTTGGTTTTGATATTTTGAGTGTTAAGTTCTTTGTGCCGTCGGTCTTCATTGTCTGTGCTGTTGTTGGTAGTGCGATTGGTAGTGCGTTCACTGTTATGTCAACGATTGGGATTGCATTTTTTGGTATTGGGACATCATTAGGATTGAGCCAACCTTTAATTGTTGGTGCAATCGTATCAGGAGCGGTATTTGGTGATAAAATGTCGCCATTGTCAGAATCTACTAATTTAGCATCAGCAGTAGTTGGTGCTGATTTGTTTGAACATATTAAAAATTTGATGTGGTCAACTGTACCAGCATTTATTATTTCTTTGATATTGTTTACGTTCTTTGGACTAACGAATAGTAATGCCACAATCGATCAAATTGAACATGTTAAATCTATTTTGATGACAAATTTCAACATTTCATGGTTAGCTGTGATTCCAATTCTCTTCATGTTCCTTTGTGCTTGGCGAAAAATTCCAGCTATTTTCACTATTTTACTCAATATTTTATTAACAATTGTGATTATGGCTATTCAGAATGATCACTTTAATATCATTGAAATTGCTAAAGTGCTTGAGCATGGATATGTAGCGCACACAGGTAATGAAGAAGTCAATATTCTATTATCACGTGGTGGTATTGAAAGTATGATGCCAACAGTCGCACTAATTATTGTAACCTTATCATTGGGTGGCATATTAATGAAGTTAGAATTAATTTCACCATTAATGACAGTTTTAGCTCAAAAGCTAGAGCGAACAGGTTCATTAGTATTGGTAACACTATTCTCGGCTATTGGTGTTAATATTTTCGTTGGTGAACAATTCTTGTCGGTTATTTTACCAGGGAATGCCTTTAAACCAGTTTATGATTTGCACCGTTTGAAACCAGTTGTCTTGGGCCGTGTGCTAGAGGATGGTGGAACAGTTATTAATTACCTCATACCTTGGGGGGTTGCTGGTAGTTTTGTGGCAGGGACATTCCATGTTGCGACAATGGATTACTTGCCGTTTGTATTCTTTAGCCTATTATCACCGTTGTTTTCTGCGTTGAGTGGATTTACAGGCATCGGTATTCATTATCAAGAAAAGAAGTAATTAAAAAGTATTCCTCATTATTTTTGATGAGGAATACTTTTTTAATTACTTTTAGGCTAAGAATGATTTGATGGCATTAAATCCTAACTCACGATGCCCAGCCTGACAATGCTGGTCACCGCCACTTTCTTTAGAGAATAGAATGGATGATACTTTACCGGCATTTATGAGTCCTTTTTCAATATCGACTAGGCGTGAACTAGGCACATATTGATCATTTTCTCCTGCTAATAATAGAACTTCTTGATTTACAAGTGATAGTATGTTTTTTACAGTATATTTTTTAAAAGAAATCAGTAAATCATAAGGTGACGACGTACCTGTATTTTCCATACCTTTGTTTATTTTCCATTTTAAATCAATATTTTGATCCATTAGATTTTGAAAAAGTTCATTAACTTCAATTGCCTGGTGTGAGTCAAGTAACATGTTAATTTTGGCAGTTAAGTCTTGGGGCATACGCATTGTTAAGGTATCCATAATACTATAGAATATGTCAAAAGCAACAATTTTATCGATACGTTTATCAAATGCTGCGGCCCGCATGACGAGGTAGCCACCTAATGACACACCAATGACACTAACCTTATTAAAATCAAAATAGTCAATGATTGTCGATATAGGTTTTTCCCAGTTGTGAATGAGATGAAGACCATTACGTAATGCCGTACCTTGTCCTGGACCGTCCAGAACATAAATATTATAATCAATGCCTTTTAGATATTTAGCAGATTTAATCATTTCTTCCATGTAGGAATCATAACCTGCAAACATAATTAAATTTTTGGTAGCGTTAGGATTAATTAATTTTGTTACCGGAAGATAATGGTCCTCATATGGCACTTGATAACTTTCATATTTAAAATCTTTGTATGAACGATAGAATAAATCACGATATTTTTGATATGCTGCTTCTGATCTAGGATCTTGTTGATCCAAGTAAAATTCAGCTGCTTGATAATAAGTGGCGGCGATTGCGTCATCATTTAATTTTTCACGGTATTGCGCACGTTCTAACCACAGTTGGTACCAACTTTCAGTATCTGTTAAGTTTGGTATAATCATTTTTAAGTCCTGCTGAACAGATGGATTATTTTCATACTCATCATTTATAAAACGGTTAATTTGTAAATTGAATTGCTCATTATCAACATAATGTTTGAACATAATATAGTACCTCTTTTTTTTAATACCTATAGAATAGGCAAAAGTAGAGGATAGAACAATCATCTTTTTAACGCATAATGTCCGTTATCAAACGGTATGCGTTAAAAAGTATGATAAACAACAGATTGGAGTATTTTGATAGGATGATTGATAGACGTATTATAAAAACTAAAGATAATATTTACCGTACTTTTCTTGAACTGCTTGCGAAAAAAGATTTTGCGCGTATTACTGTTGTTGAGATATGTGAAACAGCATTAATTAGTAAATCAACTTTTTATACTTATTTTGAAGATAAGTTTGCTTTACTAGAACAAGTGGTCCATGATTACACAAAAAAATTCGAAAAAATGATAAAAGACAGGTTTAAAGCCATTGATGATAACAATGCGCATGTCGTCATACTGAATATAATGAATGATTTAGAGGACAATAGTTATGCGTTACAATTGCTTTTTCAGATTCATATTTTGAATATGGATTTGGAAGAAAATATACGACAAATTTTATATGGTGAGGCATATCAATACTTAACTGGTCGCAACGTAAAGACGAAATATCCGATTTTATTTATTGCCAAAGGTTATGCTGAAATGGCGCTATTTTCAATTAAAATTGGCATAAGTAATTCAAAGGATAAAGAACAAGCAATGAAAATGCAGACAGATGTCATTGTTAAGCTACAAAATGCGTTTGAAGATATTTTGTTTATCGCATAAAATATTACGAACAGGAGTTCTCTTATTATGGCTGTCATCTAGACGACTTAATTGAGCTATTTAGTTTAAGAATATGTCAAACGTTTAAAAAAATACACTTTTTGTCTTGATTTGAAAAAATGAGGGTAATGTCACTGTAATAGTTATCGTGCAAAATATTAATCATTACATTGTTATTGATATGCACATGGAGGAAACAAATTGACTATTATTACTAAAGCTATTTTAGGAACAGCCGCAGCTGCAGGATTACTTATCGCAGGCGGTAGCGCAGCATCTGCTGACTCAAACTATACAATCAAATCTGGCGACACATTAAACAAGATTGCCGCTGCAACTTACGGTGACGCACAAGCTTCAGCTGGTGTATCAGCAATTGCACAAGCTAACAGCATTTCTAATATTAACTCAATCTTCGTTGGTGAAACACTAGTTATCCCTAGCCTTTCAGGTAATACAACGACAACACAAACACAAGCACCTGCTGTTCAGCAAGCCGCTTCAACACAACAAGCAGCCTCAACACAGCAAGTCGCTTCAACACAACAAGCAGCTTCAACGCAACAGGCTGCATCAACACAGCAAGCAGCTTCAACGCAACAGGCTGCATCAACACAGCAAGCAGCATCTACAGAAGAAACAGCAACAAGCTCAAGTTCTGTTTCAGGTAGTGATGCCTCAGCCAAATCATGGATTGCTAACAAGGAATCAACAAATTCTTATAGCGCCCGTAATGGCCAATATATTGGTAAATACCAATTAAGCGCATCATACTTAAACGGTGATTATTCTGCAGCCAACCAAGAAAAGGTTGCGGACAGCTACGTTAGCGATCGTTATGGTTCATGGTCAAATGCCAAGAGCTTCTGGTTAGCTAATGGTTGGTATTAATTTTAAATATAATGAATCAAAAAACTGAAGTCATCGACTTCAGTTTTTTATTTTCATTTAAATCAGGCTTAAAGTTTATTTTAATCTACGCCATTATGATAATTGATATTAGCATTAGTGGAGGTAGGCATGTGATATTAAAAAAATTAAAGAATATGGATTGGTATTTTGTCATTATTATATTGATAAGTGCCATTCTATATGGCTGGGGTATTTGGGATGCTGGTAGTGCCAACAGCTACTATACCGCTGCAATCAGATCGATGCTGGAAAGCTGGCACAATTTTTGGTATGGTGCGTTTGATTCAGCGGGATTTATTACCGTTGATAAACCACCAGTAGCATTATGGTTGATGGCCATATCTGCCAAGATATTTGGCTTACATGGATGGTCTGTTGTATTGCCGAGTGTTTTGGCAGGTATCGGCTCCGTTTATCTTATGTATCAGATGTTAACACCAAAATTTGGTGTATGGGCTGGTAGATTAGGTGCGCTGGTTTTGACTTTCACACCAACAGTTGTTGCGAATAGTCGAACGAATAACATGGATGCCATACTTGTCTTCTTTCTACTGCTAGCCGTATATGTATTACAAAAAGCGGTTGAAAAGAAGAACATATGGCTCGTTATGATGAGCTTTGCCTTGGTTGGTATTGGCTTTAATGTCAAAATGTTGCAAGCCTTTATGATACTACCAGCGATGTTGGTTTATTATTGGATCGCTATTAAAGTGCCATGGAAGAAGAAAATCCTATGGTTGGGGGCAGGTTTGTTATCGTTAACCGTCTTCACTTTAGCTTATCCTGTCGCAGTTGATTCGGTTGATCAGTCTAATCGACCGTATATTGGCAGTTCACAGCATAACTCGTTGTTAGAATTGGCCTTTGGATACAATGGTACTGAACGGTTACTTGGTCAATCAACCGGGACAGGCGGTGCCTTTCCGGGTATCGGTACAACGAATAACAAAAAGTCGAATAAAGTTGGCCAACAGCCAACCGGTCAAAAGAATGGACAGCCAACTCAGCAAGTACCAACTAACCAAAAGAGCGTAACAAAGGGTACAGCACCGAGTGGTCAAGCACCATCTCAAGGTAAGGCGCCTCAAAATATGCCAACAGGGCAAGCACCAAAGGATTTGAAGAAAACGATAGGTCAACAGCCCACTCAAGAAAAGCCATCTGGAATGCGTAATGGTAAAGGTCAGAAGCAGGGTGGCAGTGTAGGTATGAACAATGCCTTTGCTATTGGAACGGCTGGTCCATTTAGATTATTCCAATCAGATTTGGGATCGCAAATTGGTTGGTTCTTGCCGCTAGCTATCTTAGGCATCATTGCTGGTTGGTTTGGTTATCGTAAACGCAATAGTAAATGGTATACCATTTCAGAAGAACAGCGTCACGTGATTTTATGGTCTGCATGGTTAGTGCCGGTTTATGGTTTCTTCTCAATCGCTGGTTTCTTTCATCCATACTATACGATTATGCTAGCTCCAGCAATTGCTGCTTTGACAGCCATTGGTGCTGCAGCAACGCACAAAATGTACCAAAATTCATCAGCTAAGACGCGGATTTTTGCTAAATCATTGATCAGCTTTGGTATCGTTTCAACATTAGCACTACAAGCTTATTATGTATGGTCTTACTATCCAATGATTAGTATTGCATTAATCATTGTGGCGATTATATTAGCTATCTGGTGGTGGCTAGGTGAGCGTTTATTTGCCAAAATGCGATTAGTCATATCTATTATTGCGATATGTGTTATGGCTGCTTGGTGGTCATTCACACCAACCTTGTCTCATAATTCGGCAGCAATACCATTTGCCAGTCCAACATTATTGACGCAAGGTGGCAGTGATAGCATGGGGAGCCAAGTTGATGCTCAGCTATTAAGCTATACACAACAGCGTCAAGGGCAAGCAAAATACTTGTTTGCGACAACTGATTCTAATTCCGCTTCTGGGTATATTATTAAGTCTGGGGAGGCTGTCATGGCACTGGGCGGTTATAATGGCACCGATCCAACCATGACATTATCAGAATTTAAGCAACTTGTTAAGTCAGGGCAGGTCAAATACTTCGTGATGGGGAATAAAGGCACCAGTTCCTCTGGGCAGATTGGTAAGATTCTCTCTTGGGTACAAAAAAACGGTGTAAAAGTTAATTACAGTAAAAATAAGCAAACGAATAACCAAAATACCATGGGACAAGGTCAAAATAGTCAACTATATGACCTGTCAACCATATATCAATAAAGGAAAGGCGTGGTGAATATGGTGATGCGAAGTGAAAGACCAAGACTTGGCTTAATTTTACCAGCCTATAATGAAGAAATCGTTTTAGCTACGACATTAAATAAGTTAGTTCAGATTAAAACGGATTTAATTAAAAAGGGGATGGTTCGATTAGATAGCTTTATTCTGATTGTCGATGATGGCTCAACAGATACGACTTGGGATATTATATATGCGGCTCATCAGGAACATCCTAATATACTAGGTGTTAAATTATCACGTAATTTTGGTCATCAGCCAGCGCTAATTGCTGGCATGTCAGAGGGCATTAAGTTAGCCGACATCGTGATTACTCTGGACGCAGACTTACAAGATAATCCTGATATTATTAGCCGTATGGTGGCAGACTATCAGTTAGGTAATGAAATTGTATACGCTGTTCGTTCAAGTCGAGAACAAGATACGTGGTTTAAAAAATATACGGCATTAGGTTTTTATAAAACGCTCTCTATTCTCGGTGTTGAGATCATACCAAACCACGCTGATTTTCGCCTAATGAGTCGATTAGCGGTGCAAGCATTACTAAAGATGCCAGAACGACACTTATTCTTGCGTGCGATGGTACCGCTAGTAGGGTATCAGTCTAGCCAAGTGTTCTATGAAAGAGGTCGCCGGCAAGGTGGTGTATCTAAGTATCCCCTTAAGAAAATGTTGAATTTTGCACTTGACGGTATCACGAGTTTTAGTGTTCAGCCGATGCGGTACTTATTTGGCTTAGGTCTGATTGTACTCGGTGTGGCGGGTGTAGAAATTATATATACATTAGCTCAAAAAATAATTGGTAACACGCAAGCGGGTTGGTCCTCATTAATGATATCAATTTGGTTGTTAGGTGGCTTTAATTTGATTGCTATTGGTGTCGTTGGTGTATATATTGGCAAGATTTTTACTGAAGTAAAGCATCGACCGCGTTTTGAAATTGAAAGTATAACGAATGATCAGCAACATCAAGAGTTAACAAAACAGCTACGCTCATCATACTTGAATCGCTAGATACTAAAAAACGTTGTTCATATGAACAACGTTTTTCGTGTATAAAAATCATTATTTGACAAGTAAAACATTGGTTTCAGCATTTTCAGCAACATAACGTGCAGTTGATCCAATTAATAATCGTGTCAGAGCATTTGTTCCGGTTTTTCCCATAACAATCAAATCGGGATGGAATTGGTCGACAACTTGTGTTGTTAATACGAATCGAGGATCACCCTTCTCAATTAATGCATCGTAAGCCACACCTTCTGCTTTGATAAGATCAATGGCTTCGCTCACATTTTCATTGGCAGCTTTATCAAAACCGTCGCTAATTGGTTCATAAAGAATTGGACCGCCAGTATGCGCGGTGACAATAGGATACTGAATCACGGACACAATAATGATTTTAGCATCAAACTTTTTTGCTAATCCAATACCGTATTTTATAGCACGAAGTGCAGTATCACTACCATCTGTGGGAATTACAATCGTATTTATCATAGAAAACATCCTTTCCAAATCCAATTAATTGAAAGCGTTATCATTACCTACGACTAGTATACAGCGAATTGATTGAAATATAAAGCTGAGCGCTCGTAAAATGATGTTGAAATTATTTATTCTGTCGCTTCAATATCAGCCATTGCTGCCTGAGCTAACAAATTAAGATAGTTCCATGGTCGATCGAAGTTAGGCTGGAAGAAGAAATCAGACAATGCTAAGTCTTCGACCGTCATATGATTTTGGATTGCAAGTGATAATGTATTGGCGGATTGCGTGATGTCATATTTTGACATGAGTTGTCCACCAATGATACGTGAAGTGCCTTTTTCATAGACCAAGGTCATCAATACGTTCTCGGTGGTTGGCATGAACTCCGGACGATAATTATCCTCGAATGTTGTTGCAGCAGCATCAATTTGGTTCAAACGTGCATTTTCGATTGTCATACCAGTTGAACCAATGTTCCAACCGAAAAGATGTAAACCGGATGTACCTTGTGTGCCACGATATGCTAGTCTTTGTTCAGTTAAATTGTAACCGATGAGCATGCCTTGACGAACAGCATTCGTTGCCAAGGGAATATATTGGTCAGAATGGTTAGGATTGTAGTGCACGACAGTACTGTCGCCTGCAGCAAAGACATCTGGTAGGCTAGTTTGCATATACGCGTTGACCTTGATTGCACCATTTGGTAGCATGTCAACTTGTCCCTTTAGCAGGTCAGTCATTGGTTTGAAGCCGACACACATAATCACAAGATCGGCTTCGAATTCCGCACTGGCGGTTGCGACTTTCGTCACATCACCATTTTCATTAGCTTGGAATGAGGCAACATTTTCGCCAAGTGCTAATGTAACATTATGCTGACGTAACTCATCTTCTAAGACATCGGTAAACGGCTTGTCTAAGTACTTACTTAAAATACGATCAGCGCCATCAATTAATGTGACATCTTTACCAGATGAGGAAAAGGCTTCAACTAATTCAATACCAATGTAACCAGCACCAATAACGGTAATTTTTTGTGCTGACTTGGCATGAGCAATGATATCGTTAGCCTGATTAAAGTTTTTGCATAACAAAATATTATTTGAATCAATACCTTCGATTGGCGGAATAATTGGCCAAGAACCGGTTGTCATAACCAATTTATCATAAGATACTGTTTCAGTTTCACCCGTTGAAAGCGACTTGACATTGACTGACTTTGCATTAGTATCAATATTTTCAACTTCGTGTTCCATGTGAACTTCGGCACCAAGTGATGCTAGTTCTTCAGGATTTGAGTAGAATAGGCCAGAAACGTCTTTGACAACGCCGCCAACATACAAAGCAATACCACAAGATAGAAATGAGATATTATCATTTTTTTCATAGACAACAACCTCAGCATCGGGGTTGTTTTTTAAAATGCCTTTAACGGCAGCAGTTCCAGCATGAGTACAACCAACAACAATAACTTTCATCATTTTTCATCCTTTATTATATGAGATTTTAGTGGCTACTAATTTTTAGATAGTAATCACCGTATTCTTAATATATCAGGATATTGCGCACAATTGAACAAATTTGCTTGTGAATATAAGTAAGTTATTTCACAAACTAATGACGGAAAATAAATGCAGTTTGATAAATGAGTCAAAGTATATTACAATTAACCGTAATAAATTCGAGAAGGAAGAGTAGTAAGTATTTTTGTCGAACAGAGAGACTATGGTTGGTGTGAATAGTTGGCAATGACTTATGAAAACTACCTTTGTATTATGATAGGATTAGGTTGGTTTAATGACTGAAATTATCATCGGAAATTAGCCGTTATCCTAATAATATAGAGTTGTCATTTTTTAATTGACTAAATATGGGTGGTACCACGTGTCAGCGTCCCTAGATATATTGCATATCTAGGGACGCTTTTTGATTGGAAATGATGAGTAGAACGAACAGGTGAAAGTAGTATGGAGAGCAAAAAACAATTAAGTAGAGATTTATCCTCGCGTCAAATGCAAATGATTGCGCTTGGTGGAACGATTGGCGTGGGCTTGTTTATGGGGTCTGCAGCCACAATAAAATGGACCGGGCCATCTGTGTTGCTAGCATATGCTTTTGCTGGTTTTGTCCTTTATCTTATTATGCGTGCCTTGGGTGAGATGTTGTATCTTGACCCATCCACAGGTTCCTTTGCCAAGTATGGCTCCGAATATATTCATCCATTAGCTGGCTATTTAACAGCATGGAGTAATGTTTTTCAGTATTTAGTTGTGGGTATTAGTGAAGTTATCGCAGTTGGACAATATTTAGATTACTGGTGGCCAGGTGTTCCAGGGTGGATTACGGGAACCATCGTAGTGGTAACGTTGTGTATTGCTAATTTGATTTCCGTGAAGGCCTACGGTGAACTGGAATTTTGGTTTGCGTTAATTAAAGTGGTTACGATTATCTTTATGCTGATATTGGGTGCCTTGGTAATTTTGCTAGGGTTTGGCAATCATTGGCAACCGATTGGCTTTTCTAATTTGTGGTCACATGGTGGTTTCTTCACAGGTGGTGTTAAAGGATTCATTTTTGCGCTATCTATCATTATGGCTTCCTATCAAGGTGTTGAAGTCATTGGTATTACGGCAGGCGAAGCCAAAAATCCGAAAGTGACCGTGGTAAAATCAATTAAATCTATTGTAGCTAGAATTTTAATTTTCTATATTGGTGCAATTTTTGTGATTGTAACGATTTATCCGTGGAACCAATTGGATAAAGTCGGTTCTCCGTTTGTGGAAACCTTCTCACGTGTTGGCATTACAGCTGCAGCCGCAATCATTAATTTTGTTATGGTAACAGCAGCGATGTCGGGTTGTAATTCTGGTATCTTTAGTTCAAGTCGTATGTTATATACTTTAGGATTACGCAAAGAGTTGCCACAACGCTTTGTTAAGTTGTCACGCCACCGTGTCCCAACGTTACCAGTAATCGTGATGTCGGTTGGTATATTTATTGGTATGATTTTAAACGAGGTATTACCATATTTCCTAAAGGGCAGTACAAATATATTTGTGTTAGTTTATAGTTCGAGTGTGTTACCAGGAATGGTGCCTTGGTTTATTATTCTAATTAGTCAATTGAAGTTTAGACATCGTCATCTACACGAAATGGCGGATCATCCCTTTAAGATGCCGTGGTATCCTATGAGTAACTATTTTGCCCTATTATCATTGGTGATCACATTGATATTTATGTTTATTAATGATGAAACACGAGTACCATTATTAGTAGGAATTGCCTTTTTGATTATCATGTCAATCATTTATTTTGCTACACGTTCAAAGCATGAATCGGCTAATAATCATTAATACGCATAATTTTATTAAAAAAATCATATGTTTAGCGATATGCCCTTGTATAGCGTATTCTTATAAGTATAAGGAACGGATGCGAAAGGGGAAATATTATGAGTAATTTTAATATTATGCAGCGGCGCAGTAAATTAGAAAAAATATCTCATCGTTTTCACGATGTGTTAGATTTGTCAGATGATGCAATTGATTACGCACTTAGTCAATTGATATATGTTCAAAGATTAGCTTCAAATGCTGATATGGAGCAATATCGTTCGCATCTTGAATTACAATTACAGCAAAAGAAATTGATTACGAATGATTTGTCCACCGAACAATTTGTTGGTTTAATGTTAATGTTAGACTTTGAAGAAATTGCAGGTATTTGGCAAAATCCATATACCATCGATGACGGGACAACGAGTTATTACAAATAACCAACACGCAATTTAAGAAGTGATTGACGTATCTATTTCGAACATGTTACAGTAATATACGTTTAGTCGTACAGATAACATGCTACATAGCATGTCGAGAAGGAGAGGCGATTTCTATTAATTTAGAAATGGTCTCTCCTTTTTTGCGAGATAGTAAAGTTGAGGTAATTGATTTTGACAAACAACAAGCAAATGAATTTAGGATTAGCGATATTAGCGATCGGGGTGATGTCCTTTGCGGGCGTCTTGATTGAAACGGCAATGAATGTTACTTTTCCAACATTGATGCAGCAATTTAACATTGCAACAGCCGATGTCCAGTGGGTAACAACGATTTATTTATTAACGATTGCTGTCACGGTGCCATTATCTACTTATCTATTTAGGAATTATAGTATTCGAGGATTATTTATTTTTGCTAATTTAACATTTTTAATCGGATTATTAATTGATTTTCTAGCACCGTCATTCTTATTATTGCTGGCTGGTCGGTTATTGCAAGGTGTGGCAACAGGCATAGCATTACCGTTAATGTTTCATATCATCTTAGTATATGCGCCAATTAGACAACGCGGTACAATGATGGGCATTGGTACATTGACAACATCAATTGCACCAGCAATCGGCCCTACTTATGGTGGTATCTTAACGACACAACTGTCTTGGCATTTTATTTTTATTTTCTTAGTACCTGTTTTACTTTTATCGTTAGTATTAGGGTTAAAGGTTATACCTTATCATCAGGTTGAAAAAACGGGTCGGCTGGATATGGTCAGCTTATTTGGCTTAGGCTTATTATTTACGGGTACATTAATCTTTTTAAGCCAAATAGGTACTCTGTTTGGGTGGGTAGCATTAGCCTTTGCTATCTGGGGCACTTGGATTTTTTGGCACCAATCACGACATCGTGATCAAACGCTAATTAACATTAAAGTGTTGGAAAATCGAACATTTCGGCTATTTTTGTTGGGCTTTCTTGTGTGTCAGTTTTTATTATTAGGTATCTCGTTTGTATTACCTAATCTAATTCAGATTGTAAATGGAAAAAGTGCTTTTATTGCTGGGTTAGTCATGTTACCAGGTGCCACAGTAGGCGCATTACTTTCGCCGTTATCCGGTAAATTATTAGATAACTGGGGTGCTAAACGACCGATATTGTTTGGTCTAGGATTGTCCAGCTTGGGTTGGGGATTATTAACGCTTATTCTTGGTGTTAATCCATTATGGGGATTTGTGTTTAGCCATGTTGTATATATGGTGGGTTCTGGATTAGCGTACAGTAACCTTATGACAACGGGGATGAGCGCTGTTTCTGATGAAATGCGTGGCGATGGTAACGCGATTTTTAATACATTACAACAATTTTCAGGTGCAGTGGCAACATCGCTAGTTGCTACAATTATTAATGTTGTTCAAAATCACAGTCAACTAGGTTATCAAAAAGCAACAGTCTTGGGTTCACAGTTGGCACTATTTGTCTTATTCTTAGCATTGATCGTCATTTTGTGGCGTTGCTGGCTATTTTTTAGAACACCAAAAGCATCTTAACCAACAAAAAAGAACACGATATCATATCGTGTTCTTTTTTGTTAATTAAAGCGTCTCGTCTAATTTAATTAAAATCTTAGCTTGAGACTTATCATGTGTGAGTGATTCAAAACCATCAGTGACGATATTGTCTAATGCAATCTCATCAGTAATGACAGGTTCAACTTTTAGTTGTCCACTTGTAATTAAATCAACAGTTTGTTGGAATGTTTCTTTGGAGTAGGCAATCGTTGTTGTGAGCTTGACACCCGCATTCATCAATTGCATTGGATCAAATTGAATTGGACGGGCAAAGATTGAAACAATGACCATATTACCGCGAGGTTTTGTAGAAGCAATGGCCTGCTCGAATGTTGGTTGTACGCCGGCTACTTCAAAGCTAACATCAACACCACCTGGAACTAAGGCTTTGATGGCCTCAACAGCATTACTATCTGCAGGATTAATCACATCGGTTGCGCCCATTTCAAGTGCTTTTTGCAGACGAACGGCTGATAAATCTACAACGATAATTTTCGTTGCGCCTGCTGCTTTAGCTGCGGCAGCGACGAGAACACCAATTGGTCCAGCACCATAGATTGCAACTGTTTGTCCGAACTTCAGGTCACCCTCTTTAACTGCTTGAACAGCAACTGCACTTGGTTCAATAACAGCGGCAGTACGGAGATCGTAATTTTGTGGTAATGCATATAGGTTGTCTTCTGGTACATTAACAAATGATGTGAAACCACCATCTGTACTTAAGCCGATAAAACTATAGCCATCATAAACGTCAACAGTATCATCATGAATACCACGTGTCACTGTTGGGTTGATGGAAACGTGATCACCTGCTTTAAAGCGTGTGACATCACGACCAACTTCTTCAATAACACCAGAGAATTCATGACCCATAGTTAAGGGTGCTTGACCACCAGTCAATTCATCAGTCTTGTTTACTGGAATAAATACAGGGCCTTCCAAGTACTCATGTAAGTCACTACCACAAATTCCGGCCCATGCCACACGAACAACGACTTCGTTATCCTTATGTGCCTTTAACTCAACGTCTTCCACACGGATATCTTTGACACCATGCCACACAGCTGCTTTCATTAATAATGCTCCTTTAAATTATGATATAAGCATTGTAAGCCCTTCCAATTAAAAACGCAATAGTTTCTGAAAATTAAAAGATAAATCTATACGACACAGCTTAAATCAGCCTGAATGTTTTCAAAAATTAGTCATATTCGATTGCTGAATATTTTCATTTTTTAACCATAACGGACACTAAAAAGTAATAATTACTATTTAATGTTGATATTTAAATGAAGAGGTGCTATAGTATTGGTTATAGATAGTAATCATTATCATTTGGAACAAAGCGACATGCATATGTGTTTTGATCCTCATTGTGATTTATTTACATTCATTAACTTACACCCACGATTTCTATCTAAATAAAAGAACCCGCCGATGGGTTCTTTTATTTTTTCAAAAAGTAATGATTACTTTTTGTTGACTTTAAAAGTAATCATTACTATAATGATAATGTTGCGGTAAGTGATAAGTTAAAAATAATGGGAAAGAGAGTGAGCAGATGGCAGAAAGAGAAGATGTCAGCAGTGCACAGCGCCGATTACATAGTCCTAATATTAAGACACGTAAAAGAGCTTTGAAAATTATTAAAGATGCTAAGCGTCGGCAACAATAATTTGTCATATTAGCATACATAAGTTTGTTACTTAATATAGAAGGAAAGAACAATGAAGCGTAAAACATTTTATGGTGTGATTTTAGTTGCAGTGGTTGTTATTTTGGGATTAATTTTTGCTTTTGGTGGCCATAAAAAGGATGCCAATGATCAAAAAGATAAAGACCAAATTCAGGTTGTTGCCTCAGTTGATTTTTATGGCGAAGCCGCGAAAGCAGTGTTGGGCGATCATGGTAAGGTAACATCAATTATTGATAATCCTAATTTGGATCCTCATGATTATGAACCAACAGCCAAAGTTGCGAAAAACGTCGCAAAGTCTGATTTAGTCTTGTATAATGGTATAGGCTATGATTCATGGATGAAAAAATTAGCTAAAAATGGTAAAGTCAAGCAAGTCCGTGTTGGTGAAGACATCTTGAACAAAAAAGATGGTGATAACCCACACTTGTGGTACAGTACCAAGACAATGCCAGCAGTTGCTAACTACTTAGCTGAAGAATTTGGTAAGATTGAGCCAAGTCACAAAAAAGAGTTTGAAGCAAATGCTAAAAAATATATTGCTAGCTTGAAGCCAATTCAAACAACAGTTGACGAATTAAAGGCTAATAGTGATAATAAGTTAGCTGATGTCAGCGAACCAGTCTTCGATTATTCATTGCAAGAGTTGGGTTACCGTAAGAATAACAATCACTTCTCTAAGTCTGTTGAAGATGGTACTGATCCTTCACCTAAGGATATTAAGGCAATGCAAGATGACATCAAGTCTAAGAAGATTTCGTTCTTCGTGCAAAATACACAGGCAACGGATAAGACAGTTGATAGTCTTGTAAGTTTGGCTAAGAAAAATGATGTGCCGGTACTTAAGGTAACAGAAACAATGCCAAAGGGACAAAATTATAAGCAATGGATGTTATCACAATATAATCAATTGAAAAAAATACAAGAAACAGAGAAATAGTTATGAAACAGAGCGTGTTAGCTGTTAACAATCTCAATATTTCTGTTCAAGAAAGGCTCCTAATTAAGAGCCTTTCTTTTGTGATTTCTGATGGTTCATTAACTTGTATCACTGGAGATAATGGGGTTGGAAAGACAACATTAATTAAGACATTATTACGATCAGTTGAAACCAAAAATGAGCAGATTGATTTTTCAGTGAAAAAGTCTGATATACAATTAGTACCGCAATTTAGAGATATCGATGACGAATATCCTTTACGCATCCAAGATTTTGTCGCCCTCAGCTTACAAAAAGGGATGTTACCTTGGTTAAAAAAGGAAGAAAAAATACGTTTAAAGCGGGTTTTATCGGATACTAACCTAACAGATATTGCTAATGAAAGTTTAGGGCGTGCTTCTGGTGGTGAAAAGCAACGTGCCTATCTGGCACAAGCATTAATTACAGATCCACGTTTATTAATATTAGATGAAAGTACTGCCAATTTAGATAAAAAGTCACGGCATATTTTGTTGGCGTTAGTCAAAACAATTATTAAAAATAAAAGCTTGGCAGTTATTTTCATTACTCATGATCCTGAATTGGTTGATTTATTTGGTGATTATGAATTACATATTGAAAATAAAACAGGAACTTTCAAAAAATTGACGGGGGAGGATGCTGATGTTTGAATATGCTTTCATGCAATATGCATTTATTGCGAGCCTGTTTATTTCAATATTATGTGGTGTGATGGGGGTCTTTGTTGTTGCACGACGTACGGCATTTTTCACACATACACTGTCAGAAATTAGCTTCTCAGGTGCAGCTTTTGGTGTCTTTATGGGAATTTCACCCATTAGTGGTATGATTTTGTTTACAATAACGAGTGCGCTTTTTGTGGGTGTTTCTGGTAATCAAATTAGCCGACGCGAATCATCTATTAGCGTTTTCTCCGCTATTTTTATTGGTCTTGGTATTTTATTTCTATCCTTGTCTGATAAACAATCCAGCTATGCTACAAATATTTTATTTGGGAGTATTGTAGGAATTGACATTCATGGCTTGCATGAATTAATTGCATTGAGTATAGTAATTTTAGTAGTGGTCGCACTAATTTATCGTAAGCTGAAGTACACAACGTTTGATGGTGTTGGTGCGCAGTATAATTCTACGATTAATATGTATGTTTCAATTTTATTTTTGGTACTGGTTGCTTGTACAGTTAGTGTTACTGCACAAGTTGTCGGTTCATTATTAATTTTTGCTTTACTCACGATACCCGCTTCGGCAGCTAAATATTTGGCTAAAACCGTTGTTGGGATGATGATTCTAACGTTTATATTTGCTTTAATCGGTACATGGTTAGGATTATACTTGAGTTATTTGACGAATTGGCCAGTGAGTTTCTTTATTACAGCTATTGAAGGTGTGATTTATACTTTAGCTTTGACTTGGAACAAGGTAGATAATTAGAAAGGTAGGCGTGGCATGGGAATGGTGACGGAGTACGATACAGCATTAGATATTTTAAAAAAGAGTGCGTTTAAAGTGACAAAACAGCGGATGGATCTTTTAAAGTATTTGGCAACATTTGAAGAGAATTATGTGTCAGTGATTGATGTTGATCACTATATGCAAGATATTTATCCTAACGCCAGCCATGCGACGACGTATCGTAATATTAAAGAGTTTACACAGCTTGGGCTATTGGAACAACGCTTGGATAATGGACAATTATATGTTAAATTCCAGTGTGATTTTCATTCACCTCATCACGGTCATTTTATTTGTCAAAATTGTGGTCGTGTCATTAAAATTGAATCACCAATCGATGACCACCTTGAATCTCAGTTGACGGATTATGTTGTGTTGGGCTATAAATTAGAGATATATGGATTATGTAATTTATGCCGTAATGATGATCAGGTAACCGATTAATACACTGTATTGTGGTGTGGAGGTGTCATATGTCAAAGATAAAACATTATATCTTGAATAATAAAATTGGTCTTGCGATTACCTTTGTCATATTGACAATATTTATCGTGATATTAATATTATTGTTACGTATTAATGTGATTGTGAATCAGGTAGATGATTTACAGATTCGCCAATCGCCACAACCAACGGCGAAATCTTTGGCAAAAGTACCTAAGGGGACGAAGCTGATTGTACTTGATAACAAAAGTGCATGGTATAAAGTGCGTCGAGACGATAAAAATGATGACCAGACCGTCGGTTGGGTTGCAAGCTGGGTTGTACAGTCTAAGCATTTAAAGCGTAGCACGCCCTTGAGTGAGGCAACGATTCAACTAGATGCTGGTCATGGTGGCTCAGATAGTGGTGCTATTGCAAATAATGGTAAGAGTTTTGAGAAAACTTACACGCTCAAAACAGTAAAACGGGTTCAAAAATTGTTAGAACAACGCGGTGCCCGTGTTGTTCTAACGCGTGATGATGATCATTTCGTCTCGCTAGCACAACGACCAGAAATTTCTCGCAAACAAAATGTCGATGTTTTTATTTCATTTCATTTTGATTCATCAGATGAAGCTAATACGGCTTCTGGTATAACACAATATTATTATCATAAACAAAATCATTCTAAGATCATCGCGCAATATCTTTCAAAGCGTCTAAATAAGTTGCCATTAAAGAATCGTGGTGTTGACTTTGGTAATTTCCAAGTGCTACGTGATAATCAACAGCCGGCAGTATTATTAGAAAATGGTTATATCAACAATGATAAGGATTTCAGATATATACGCAGGGTCAGTTATCAGCAGCAGATTGCTAATAACGTCACAGCGGCGTTAAATGATTATTTTAATCACACTGTAGAGACGAATCCTAGATAGAACCTTATGGTGTGTTGGGCATACTTAACGATCAAATTAAATATCTGCTCCTTTTATTCAGGCGCCATGTGTTGACATTATAGCAATACATGGCGCCTGTTTTTATTTGAACACGCCTATTGATGAATATAGATTGACTAATTTATCCAAAGATAAATCATCCAATGGGATGTTGGTAGGTGCGTTTTGATGTTAATACTTCCTAATAGTAGTGACGTATTATATGATATTATTATGATTATCGTTGTAGACAACGTGCTATAGCATAAAAGGGGGAGCAGTATGGGCGTTCATTTGGGGGAGAACCTAAGATATTTGCGTAAGAAAGAAAAATTATCTCAAGAAAAATTGGGAGAGATTTTTCATGTCGGGCAACAGGCTATTGCAAATTGGGAGACTGGAAGGCGGACACCGGATGTGTTTACAATATTTCATATCGCAACGCATTTTGAAATTAATCCGACTTTGTTAGTGCATACCCAACTTAAATTAAAGTGAAGTTACGCCATTTGGGCGTAACTTTTTATTTTGCGGTTCGTTATACTCAATACTGTGTCAAAAAATGACATTTTTGAGTATATATGAAGAATCTATTGTAAATATATTTTTTACGAAAGTGAACAGGATAGAATTTTGAAAATAAAATTTACCTTTCTTGGCACGGTCTTTGCGTTGCTTGTCATGATTGGGGTTATAGCAATTAATAATACGACGATGCCAGCACCTTTACCGGTGGATGGTGCTATTTCTCTAATGGTTGGTAATACCTCAAATGATAAAACTTATCAGACACTACAAGAGATCACAAAAAAAGACAATATAAATATGTATAAGTCGTATGTGAATACTTCAGGTGAGGTTGATTACTATAATTTATCTGAATATCCTAAGAAGCATTTTTTACATAAGGTGAGTGCAAATGGGATTATCTATACTTCAGGTAAATTGAGTGATCAGTCATTAAAAGCACTAAAAACAAGGGGTATTACGGTTAGTGCGAATCAATCTTATCCTTGGTTTGTTGGTGGATTGATACAATTTAATGGGCAATTTAGGACAGTGGTAACAGTAATATTGTTTGCACTAGCATTCACTGGTATCTTTATTTTCGATGCACGATCTATGAGAGAGCGTATGATCCGTTTTGCTTTTGGTAAAAATGTTATCAATATCAATGATGTTTTATCGCCTGTTGTATTGATTATATTAATTGGTAGTGCCATGCTACTGTGTTATGCTGTAATATTTGGTCAGGGATTTCGAACGCTTAGTACCCAATTATTTATGGCATTAGTGATGACTGACATCATTATTTTTAGTAGTATGATCATTTTGTCGTTGGTGATAGTGAAATTTATGATTCATTTGGAAAAGCCATTAAACGTGATTAAGAATAAAGCCAAGGGTAAAAGTATCTTTGTTATCTGGCTTTTATTAATCTGTATCATGGTTATTGCTGTCGGTAAACTTAACGAACAGGTTCAAAGTAATAAACAACAATTAAGTGCTCAAATCAATCATTTGAAGCCTTGGTATGCACTAAAAGGCTGGCAAAAAACACAACCTTTTGATGCCGCCCAAACTTCAGAAAATGGTCAACTACATAGTAGCGGAAACAGTCAAAGGGATGTAGATTTAGTTAAAAAATTAGGCAGTCATCACTATATTTATATGACACAGTCTACAGCTAATATTGCACCATTCATGGTAGGCGATGCAAAGGATGGATTTGTTAATCAGTTGAAAAGAGACGGCATTACTGATCCAGATTTGAATCAAAAATTGTGGTATCTAAATAACACTGCCATAAATCGACAAGCGATAGATTATCCATCGCAAACATATCCCTATCATATGAATAAAGCAGCAACAATATATATCCCCAAACGGTATCAAAATAAGCAACAGTCCTTAATTAATACTGTCTACGTTGAACAATTAAAATATTATAATTTCTCAAAAGATGATATTGAAATCAAGGTTATTCCTGAAAGCCAAATGGTTTTTTTGTATAACGAAAATGCAGTTCGTTTTTCAGGTAGTGTAGACGACTTATCTAAAAGTTACGGTAGTCTACGTAATCAGATTTTAGTTCGGCTAAACGATCGTCTATTGTTAGAACATAATGCCGCAACTTTTGCCAACAATATCTTAAATACAAAAGGCATTTTGAGTCCGCAAGCAATTAAAATGATTAGTCAAGAACAGGACCATTTAACGAGTAGCACGGTGGAACCGTATCAGGCAGTTATTTTGAATATTAAAGATTTAAAAAATCAACTGCTAATTGCAAATATATTACAGGTAGTGATGTTTAGTGCAGTCATTATTAGTGTGACAGCGTATATTATCACGATTTATAAATTTGAGTTACTCACAATAGTCAAGAAGAAAATGATTGGCACAACGATAATTACAACCTACATACCTTATTTGTGGCCGTTAATGCTAACAGTGGGTATTGCGACTTTGGTCATAGCTACATTCGAGAGACAAAAAATGCTCGCAATTATAACATTTGTGATTATCATAATTCTGGAAATCATGACAACAACTATTTTTAATCAAAAAATCAGAAATAATTACACCACGCTTCTTAAAGGAAATGACATATGATTACTATTCAATCTCTTAGCAAAAAGTTTAATCATAAAACGGTTTATGAAAACGTTGAATTGTCTTTTGAGCCTAATAAATCATATGCATTGGTTGGACAATCTGGATCAGGAAAAACAACTTTATTAAATGCAATTGGTAGATTAGATCGCCCCACTAGCGGGAAAATTACAATTGACGATGAAGATATATGGCAGATTAAAGAAAAACGCTTTTTTAAAAATTATTTGGGTTACGTCTTTCAGAACTATGCCTTACTTGATAATAAAACGGTTTTACAAAATTTAAAATTAGTCAATAAAGACAGCCAACAGATCAGCCAATCTTTAGAACAAGTTGGATTAGATAACACCTATTTAAAATCAAAAATTTATGAATTGTCTGGAGGACAAGCCCAACGTGTTGCAATTGCACGAATGATTTTAAAGGAAAAGAAGATTATTTTAGCGGATGAGCCGACGGGCGCTCTGGATGAGAAAACAGGCGCAGAAATAATTGATATCTTATTGAATCAAGTCAGTCAAGAAACGTATGTCATTATCGCAACACACGATTCAAATGTTTATTCACGTGTTGATGAAGTAATCGATGTTACGAATTTATAGAGGATTAAGTCATGAAAAAATGGTTAATAGGTATTATAGGACTTCTGGTTATTTTAACGATTAGTATTGTTGGATTCAATATTTATCATCGTTTAACGACGTATTCACCTGGAAAAACGTCAGATAATCCGACAGTTTACTTATCTTTGGGAACGCTCACCAATGACGAAACTAAAATTTGGCAATACGTGGTAAATGCTGACGAGGTAAAAAATCTGGGTGGTAACCAGTATGAAATTACGGTGCAACAATTTAATAGCGTCCAACAGTTAGAATCTGCCTTGAAATCCCAAGATGTTTTCTTTGGCATTGGCTTAACGCAACAAAATATTGATACTGTTAATCATAATCCAAGTGTTGTCGCAAAAGGTAAGACCGGCATCGTACCTTTGGCATCAACACATGATGAATTTAAGGGGTTAACAGGTTATAAGGGATTAAAGCAAGGCGGCTTGATAACGAGTGCGGTTTGTCAATATGAGGCGTATGATGGTCCGGATAAGCAAAAAATGTTTGTTGATAAGATAATTAATATTTATAATAATCAATCAAATCAGGCATGGATCACAAAAAATTATCCAAATTATCAATAATCGGATGAGTTACTATATCTATGAATAACAACATTATTTAGTGTGAATGGGTTGTATATTCCCAAAATTACTATTAATAAAAAATATCTTTAAGTTAAGTATGTGATTCTAGCTATGAAGATATTTTTTATTTTAACTTTTAATGACTACATATTGATAAATTCCTGGATCAGTAAACTGAGTATGGTATAGTAAAAATATTAATCACTACAGTTTATTGGAGAAAGTATGATTGATGATATTATTGAACGTCCGGTTGTCGCCATTGATAATGTGATTTGGACATATCAAGAAGAAACTAAAAAAATACAAATTCTATTAGTCAAAAAAAGTGAAGCACCTTTTAAAAATTATTGGGGATTACCAGAGACATTTCTACGTGTTACTGAAGATGCTGATGAGGCAGCACTACGCTTAATTCGAGATAAAATTGGTATTCAATTGACAAAATTTCATACAGAGCAATTGAAGACGTTTACCAATCGAAATCGCTTTGTGAATAATGCTGTTCGTCATCTTTCATTAGCCTACATGACATTTTTACCTGGCGCACCAAAATTAGTACCTGGATATGGTGCTAAGGATGCCCGTTGGTTTGATGTGAGTTTTGCTAATGATGATAATTATAACCTCATTTACGGGCAATACCGTTTTGAGACGGTATCTGAATATACCAATGATGAACAATTCTACGCTCAAAATAAACATGATTTACCGGAAAATCAGCGTTTAGCTTTTGATCATCGATTAATTTTGAAAGAAGCTTTTATTCGGGTTCGCAATAAGTTAGATTATGCACCATCTATTTTGCACATTTTGGGTCATCATTTTACGCTACGGACAGCTAGAGAAGTGTATGCGGTTTTCTTACGTGTGTCTTATCAAGAAATTGATAATTCGAATTTTCGTAAAACACATGCGCATATTTTTGAAGAAGTGGGTATTGAACCGACAGGAATGAAGGGGAGACCAGCAAAGCTTTACCGATTGAAGCGTTAAGTTTTGACTAATAGTATAGAAACGACTATACTTTACTATTAAAAGTAAATAATACCTAAAAAATGAATTGCAATAGCACAATTCACTAGGAGTTAATAAAAATGAATTTATCAATGGTGATGGACCTTTATGAGTTATCAATGGCCAACGGTTTCCAGCAATCACTAGCTGGAGATGAGGGTGTTTTTGACGTGTTCTATCGTAAGGTACCAGATGACGGAGATTTTGTTATTTCAGCAGGATTAGAATCTGTCATAACAGCTGTTCGCGATTTTCACTTTGATGCGGATGATATTCAATATATTAAAAATTTAAATCTTTTCACGCCCTCTTTTATTGATATGCTGATTAATTTTAAGTTCACGGGTGATATTTCAGCAATTCCAGAAGGAATACCAGTTTTACCTCGTGAACCTTTATTGACCGTAAGTGGACCACTTGAACAAGTACAACTCTTAGAAACAATTATTTTAAATTTGATTAACTATCAATCATTAATTGCGACTAAAGCACATCGGATTACGAGTGCTGCTCAAGGAAGAGCGGTGATGGAATTTGGTTCCCGTCGTGCACAAGGACCTTCGGCTGCCGTTTTGGGTGCGCGCGCCGCTATTATTGGTGGATGCAGTAGCACGTCAAATGTTTTGGCTGCTAAACAATATGGCTTGCCTATTTCAGGAACAATGGCACACAGCTGGATTCAAGCTTTTCCTGATGAACTCACTGCATTTAAAAAATGGGCTGAGATTTATCCTGATAATTGCTTATTGCTGATTGATACGTATGATGTTTTAAGTTCTGGCTTGCCACATGCGATTCAAGTTTTTAAACAATTAGCAGCCGATGGCCACCAGCCAATCGGTGTTCGGATTGATTCTGGCGATATTGCCGCATTGGCACGCGAGGTGCGTCAAGTTTTGGATCAGGCTGGTTTGCATAAAGTTAAAATTACAGCATCAAGTGCCTTGGATGAACATATTATTCACGACATGATCAATGATGATGTGCCGTTAGATAGTTTTGGTGTTGGCGAGAAATTGATTACTAGTGCAACATCGCCCGTATTAAGTGGTGTGTTCAAATTGTCTGCCATCAGGCGTCATGGAGAAGTGATACCTAAAATTAAAATTAGTGGTACAGCTAGTAAAGTGACATTACCTGGAGAAAAGTTGACGTACCGATTGTACGATCGTGTAACACAGCAAATGGTTGGCGATCTTATTGCACTTAAGCATGAACAGGTGATGGATACAATTATTGGACAGAGAATCAATGGCAAAGTTCAATCTCAAGAAGAAACACTAACGCATTTTATTGCGATACCATTGCAACAACAAGTATTTAATCAAGGGCAAGTTGTGTATGAAAGCCCTGACGTTTTGCATATTCAACAGGTTAAAAATAAAAATGTAACGGCGATTACCCAAACATTAGCAGAACGAACAGATTATCCAGTTTATATTTCAAAAGCGTTAGCGCAGCTACAAGCAGAATTATTAAATCATAATGAATCATAAAAAAAGGCGAACAAATTTAAATTTGTTCGCCTTTTTTATTACTTTTAACGGGTATGAGCAGCTAGTACCCAACGTTTGCGTGTTTCCAATAAGACTAAAGGTAGGAAAATGGCAATCGTACAGATGACCCAAGCCTGTCCATCTAAAGTTGTTAATGATAACGCCTCTCTTAAGATAGGTATGATAGCAGTAGATATCATGATGATAACTGCCACAATAACTGCAATATTTAAGCGGATATTACGAGCGATTGCGCTTAAAGTCAAGGGTGCTCTTGTTTTAATAGCATATATATCAATAATCGATCCGAGACCGAGAACTAAGAAGCTCATCGTTTGGCTGACAGCTAGGCTATAACCTAACATATCTGTTATCACATAGAGTATGAGTAGAATAAATGTATACGCTGTTGCTCTAAAAGCTAACCGGTGACCTAATCCGCCACCAAATACAGACTGATTGCGAAGTGGTGGAGCATCGAGAATGTTTTTTTCGGGTTGTTCGTAGGCAAGGAAAAAGCCAGGAATACCGTCTGCCAAAATATTGATGACTAACAGTTGTGTTGCTGTTAGTAGTGGTGATTGTGTGATAAATGTCATAATTAACATCAATAAAATTTGAGCAAAGTTTACACCAACTAGAAACTCAGTCGCTTTCATAATATTATTATGAATACCACGGCCACCGGCAATAGCCGGTACAATAGTCGTGAAATTATCATCCATTAAAATAACATCCGAGGCTTCTTTAGCAACATCAGTACCAGTCTGTTCCATTGCAATACCGACATTGGCTTGTTTTAAGGCTGGGGCATCATTGACACCATCCCCAGTCATTGCCACAGTATGCCCCCGCTCTTGCAACAAACGTACGAGTCGAATTTTATCTTGGGGTGTAACACGTGCAAAAACAGTTGCTTTCGTGAGTCGCTGACTCAGCGCTTGATCTGAAAGGTCGCTGATATCTTGGCCTGTTAATGCGAGATCACCGTTTCGATAAATATGTAGCTGTTTAGCGATGGCAATTGCTGTTTTAACGTGATCGCCCGTAATCATAATCGTGCGAATACCAGCTTGATGGAATTGCTGAATAGCTTCAGCAACACCTGATTTCGGTGGATCCATAATACCAATCATAGCGGTTAGTGGCAAACCTTGAAGATAATCACGCCAATCACTGTCTCGTGGAATACGTCGTGCGCTCAAGGCTAAAATACGTTGACCTTGACGACTCCATTCATTGATGAGTTGTTCAGGCAAAATATTTTGACGGAGCGGAACACTTTCTGGTGCCCCTTTAACAAGTAGTAAATTTTCTTCATCGTTTAGTTGATGAATGGTGACCATATATTTATGTGCCGAATCAAAAGGCAATTCGGCAATTCGAGGATAAGTGATTTCCAAGTCTTGTCGTTTTAAATGATGTTCAGCAGCTAACTTCAAAATAGATTGTTCAGTGGCATCTCCTAAAATTTGCTCATCTTGAAAAACGGCATCAGTATTGAGTAATAAATATTGTAACGCGCTATTTTGAGAAAGATCATTTTGAAGTGAAATATTACCATCAGATACAGTCCAAAAATTAACAATGGTCATTTTATTTTGTGTTAGGGTACCGGTTTTATCGGAACAAATAATATCAATATTACCAACTGTTTCCACAGCGCTAACTCTTGTAACAAGTGCTTGACGCCGAGCAATTCGTGTAATACCAACAGCAAAACTAATCGTAACAATGACTGGTAATGTTTCTGGAACAGCTGCTACGGCAAGGGCGATTCCTGCTAATAATGCTTCGGTAAAGCTCTCTTGATAAATCTGTAGTAACACAACAATTGCAATACCAGATATTAAGGCAATAACGCTAAGATAACGAATCAATTGATTCATTTTTTTGTTCAAATTAGTCTCTTGCACAGTATTCTCAGATAAGCTTTCTGCAATATTACCAATTTGAGTTGACATACCAGTCGCTGTTACCTTTGCTAAAGCAGAACCACTAACAATGTGTGTTCCTGAATAAATGTCATCAGTGACTGCTTTAGTCACTGATTCACTTTCACCAGTTAGAATAGATTCATCAACGTTAAAGTTCTCTGCTTTGACTAATACAGCATCGGCAGATATTTTATCGCCAGCTTTCAATGACAAAATATCACCGGGAACGATATTTTCAGCTGAGATTTTGATTGTTTGAGGCATAGCATCCGCTGTTGCACGGCGTAATACCAGAACTTCTTGAATACTAAATTCTTGTAAGCTGGCTAACGATACAGCGGCTGCGTGTTCTTGATACATGCCCAGACCGATATTGAGGAGTAAAACACCGGCAATGACAATCACCTCAAGCCACTGTCCATGGCCTGCAAGAACCATATAAAACGATAAAATCAGTGCAAAAAGCAAGACCAGAGAAGGGAGTTCACGAACGTGCTTGACTATTTTATGAACTATAGATTCAGGTGGTGCTTCATTTAAGCGATTGGGGCCAAATTGTATCAGTGCTTGTTTGGCTTGGTTATCTGTAAGTGCTTCATATTTCAAAAGTACAGTCCTCCTTTTACCATCATCTTGCTTTCAGTGTAACAATGTCTACTGATATACGTCCAGAAAAAGGGTTGGGCAATAAAAAAACCATGACGATTAGAAATAGTCATGGTTGGTGAATATATTCTTATTGGAAAACCATACCACCGTCAACAATCAGTGTTTGGCCAGTAACGTAATCTGAATCTTTGCTTGCTAAGAAGGCAACGGCGTTAGCAATGTCTTCTGGTTCTGCTAAGCGCTTCAAAGAAATATCTTGTGCAAATTGTTGCATACCCCAGTCAAAGTCTTTACCTGCATTATCTGCTACTTTTTGTGCGATATCGTTCATCATAGGTGTTTTAACGATACCGGGTGCAAATGCGTTGACTGTAATGTTGTCAGCCGCCAATTCACGTGCAGTTGTTTGTGTAATACCACGAATAGCAAATTTTGTTGAGCCATAAACAGTCAGGTTGGGATTGCCAAGGACACCAGCTTGAGAAGTGGCGTTGATAATTTTACCACCATGACCTAAAGCACGCATCTTTTCAACAGCAGCTTGGGTACCCCAAATTGTACCACCAACATTAATTTTCCAAGTACTGTCTAAAGTGTCTTGGTTTACTTCCATAATTGGTGTTGTAGGCGCAACGCCAGCATTATTGACAATCACATTGAAATCACCGAGTTGTTCGGTTGCTTCATTTACTGCGCGGAACATATCATCACGATTTTGTACATCTGCAGCGATAGCGACAGCTTTTTGACCGTTGCTTGTGATTTTATCAGCAACATCTTGAACCTTGCTTAATGTTCTACCAACCAATGCGACTGCAAAACCATCATTGGCTAAACGCATAGCAATTGAAGCGCCAATACCTTGTCCAGCACCAGTGACTAATGCAACTTTACTCATGAAATTACCTCTTTCTTGTCTTTTTTATGTTCATTATATCACAATATTTATGAAATAACCCGTAGTTTTAATTCGTATTGTGAAAGAGATTTCGTTAAAATGAAGTTGGGATTGAGTTGTTTGCTAATGATATGGATAAGAAAGGTTAATCAATATGGCAATCTACGATTTTGAACTAACAGAGATGAGTGGACAACGTATTAAGTTATCTAGCTATCAAGGTAAGGTAATACTTATTGTGAACACGGCGAGTAAATGTGGTTTTGCGCCACAATTGGAAGAGCTAGAAATGTTATATCAGCAATATCATGGTTTAGGTCTTGAAATTATTGGTATCCCGTCCAATCAATTTCATCAAGAATTGGCAACAAATGAAGAGACGAACGACTATTGTCGGTTACATTTTGGGGTGACATTTCCAATGACACAGCAAGTACGAGTTAATGGAGCTGATGCCGATCCGTTATTTGTATACTTAAAAAAAGTTTCAGGAAAAGGACCGATAAAATGGAACTTTACGAAGTTTCTCATTGATCGTGAGGGTAAATTGTTTAAACGGTATGCACCAATGACGCGACCTAAAAGTTTTGAAACAACGATACAAGAGTTATTAACCGATCAAAAAAACGCAGTGTAATCACTGCGTTTTTTGTTGCATAATAGTATCACGACGATGAATCGAGATGCCACATAGCACTAAAATAACTGACAATATAGCAATAGTTAATATGGTACTGATCCATGAAGATGTTAATGATTGTAGTAATCCAAAAGCCAAAGGGCCAAATGCAGCTAATAAATAGCCAGCAGATTGAGCCATGCCAGATAAGTCTGCTGTTTGATGCCCGGTTTGTGTCTTACTTGTGAAAAAGATGATAGCTAAATTAAAGGATGCACCACAGCCAAGACCGATTAAAAATGCCAATATCATGTGTATGAGGAGCGATTGTATTGGCAGTAATAACCCGACGACCGCTAAAGACAGGCCAATGAATACCAGGCCGAGTATAGATGGTACCCCATAGTGATAACGAACCAACATTGGCACTAAAATCGCTGCGGGTAAAGTGCCAACTTGCATGATGGTCGCGATATTACCAGCTTCAATTGTAGAAAAGCCTTGCGTTGTTAGGATACTAGGTAACCAAGTGAGTAAAGAGTAAAAAACAAGTGACTGCAGACCGAAAAATAACGTAATTAACCACGCTGTCGGTAATCGCCAAACAGAAGGGGAATCTCCGGGTGCTGCGGTTGCTGTGGCGGTTGTCGATATGTTCTGAGTCTGACGATAGTGTAAATTGGGGAACCAAAGGATCAAATTGATGATGGCAATGATTGAGAGTAACCCTAATGTCCATGACAATGTTGTTCGTGCAATCAGCCAACCAGCTAAACCAGTACCCAAGGCACCCACAATAAGCATTGACATTGTGAAAATTGCGGTGATTGCTTCGGTACGATGGGCATAATGATCTTTAATAACAGCTGGTATTAAGACGTTACCGCCATCAATACCAATGGCAATGAATAATGTACCTAAAAAAAGAGCAATCACATCGGGGATAATGCGAACAGCACTACCAATGGCAAGAACAATTAACAAAATATAGATGATAACTTCATTGCCAAAGCGTTTTCCTAGTTTAGCAATGAAGGGTGACATGATGGCAAAAGTTAATAGCGGAATGGTTGTTAAGAGGCCAGATAAAGCAGTTGGAATATGGAAGGTTTGCTTAATTGTATCAAGCAACGGTGGCATCAATGTGATAGGCAAACGCATATTTGCCGCAACAAAAACGATACTCAAGAGTAACAATGGACTGTGACCGGACGCTTTTTTCATGATGAGTTATGATCTTTCTGTTAAATTAGTATAATGCACAATGCATTTAGTATAGCAAGGTACACTATCAAAATGTGCGTAGATGTCAGTTAATGCACATGCTAGATAATGGTTGACTGCATAATGCTATCGAAATAGGTTAAAATATAGTAAATTGGTTGAGGCGGTGAACAGAACGATGAAACGATCAAAGACATATCAGATCGTCTATGAAGTGCTCAATGCTGTCACGCACGGCTTGGGATTTATTATGGCGGTTATTGGTGGTATAGCGTTAATATTACATATTTTCAGAGAACCAGTTAGTGTTCTTGAAGTTGTTGCCATTGCAATCTATATTGGTACGGTTGGTTTCTTTTTATTGGCATCAACATTATTTCATTCATTGATTTTTACAAAAGCTGCAAAAGTATTTCAATTTTTTGATCATGCTGGAATTTATCTTGTCATCTTAGGCACCTATACCCCCTATACATGGTTACTGCTGGGGAATTGGATTGGATGGAGTATTTGGGGTGCCATTCTAGCATTAACTATTGCTGGCCTGACTTATGATTTATTTTTTGTTGGGCGGTGGCCATGGGTATCGGTAACAATTTATCTTGTCATGGGTTGGCTGATTATTTTAGCTATGCCAGTATTGTGGGGGATTTTATCGCATACAGCTTTCTGGTTATTATTAGCTGGTGGTATTGTTTACTCTCTTGGCACGATTTTCTATTTGGTTCCCAAAATTCCAATGGGTCATGTTTATTGGCATGTTTTTGTCCTTGTGGGTGCGGGGTTAATGTACTTTAGTATATTTATTTCCTTATAAAAAGGAGCAGTTAATCTGCTCCTTTTTATTGATTGGCTTCAATTGTGATTAAATTATGTTCTGAATCGTAGATTTGAAAGGCGATTTTGTGGTTGAAACGTGTATCGCTATGCACGATTTGAATAAAGTTATTACGCAAGTGCGCTTTGAGAACATCTTGATGATCGCGGACAAGTAATTCAATATCAGCAGTGGGTTCTCCAACAACAAATTGAATATCTTGGCCATCAATTGTTAAATGGCGTTGTGATTCATGTCCGGACTGCGGTAAATCAAAGACATCTCGCCAAAAGCGATAGGCGCGATCAATATTACGAGCTGGAATTGTTTTGAGATTTAATTTACGTGGTTTCATAATATATTTATTGTAGCATGAAGCCATGTCATGTTATCTGAAATTTCATGAAAAACATTACGGTATCAGCTGGAAAATAGGGTACAATGGGAACATGGCATTATTAGAAGTAAGTGGCCTATCAATGGCCTACGCAGAAAAAACATTATATGAAGACGCTGAATTTACCCTTAATCTCAATGAACATATGGGCATTGTTGGGCAAAATGGCGCTGGTAAATCAACACTTATCAAGATCTTGACAGGCCAAGAATTACCTTTATCAGGTAAAATAACATGGCAAAAAGGCTTGAAAATTGGTTATTTAGATCAATATGCTGAAATTCCAGAAGAAATGCAACTCGTTGACTTTTTACACACTGCTTATCAAGATTTGTACGATAAGCAAGCACGTATGAATGAGTTATATGCAACTTATGGTAACACTTTTGACGATAAGCTTTTAGAACGCGCAGCACGAATGCAGGAAGAATTGGATGCAGCAGATTTCTACGAACTTGATACGCAAATAGAACGTGTTATTACGGGATTGGGATTAGAAGCCATTGGTCGTGACCGTGTCTTGGCAGAGATGTCTGGTGGGCAGCGTGCTAAAGTTATTTTGGCAAAGTTACTCTTGGAAAACGATGATGTGATCATTTTAGATGAACCAACCAACTATTTAGATGTTTCTCATATTGAATGGTTACAGGATTTCTTGCAATCATTTGAAGGTGCAGCAATGATTATTTCGCACGATTTCGATTTTCTAGACAAGGTCACTAACGCAATTATTGACGTTGCCTTTGGTAAAATCAATAAATATCGTGGTAGTTTTCAAAAGGCGATGCGCCAAAAGGCAGAACGTACGGAACAACAGTTGCGTTCTTATGAAAAACAGCAAGCTGAAATCGATAAAGCCCAAAAGTTTATCGCGAAGAACAAAGCGAGAGCAAGTACTTCAAAGCAAGCGCGTTCGCGTGAAAAGATGTTGGCGCGAATGGATAAAATTGATCCACCATCTGAAAATTTGAAGGCTTCATTTAATTTTCCTTATGTGGAAAGTCAGTCTGCCAATGCTTTGACAGTAACTGATCTATCGGTTGGATACGTCACACCAGTTCTTGAACCCGTAACGTTTAGTATTACAACGCATCAAAAAATTGCCTTTAAAGGTTTTAATGGTGCGGGTAAATCAACGTTGATCAAGTCAATTTTGGGTGTTATTCCTAGTCTTGGTGGTGAAGCACAATTTTCACCATCAGCTAAGATTAATTACTTTGATCAAGATTTGGAATGGGATAATGATCAAAAGACACCACTACAAGAAATGCAAGATCGCTTTCCGACGATGGAGCCTAAGGCGTTGCGTACGCGTTTAGCTGCTGCTGGTATTAACGCAGAAAATGCGATGAAGCCGATGCAACAACTATCCGGTGGTGAGCAGACCAAGGTTAAGCTTGCCATTATGGAAATGGTTCCCAGCAACTTCATGATTTTGGATGAGCCAACGAATCATTTGGATGAACAAACTAAACAAGCTTTGAAACAAGCTTTGCGCAAATTCCCAGGTAATCTGATCGTTGTCAGTCACGAATCATCATTTACGGCAGGATTAGTTGATAAAGAATTAAACGTTGCTGCATTAAGTTATAAGCAAGAAGATTAAGAAAATTCATATATTTTGGTCATCGTGTTTGACATCTAAATCTAATTAAAATATAATAAAAACAGATTAAAATCATAGAGGTTGCTACTGACATGAGTATCCTGTGGAATGTTTACAGACATGGTGAAACAGGGATAAAGGGGATGTAGCCGAAACACCGATACTGTAGGATCGAGTTGTTGGGCTGTTAGTGAATAACTAGCAGACTGTCGCGTTAGCGGGGTGCTATGACAGTTCGATGATGATGTAGAATCCATAACTGCCAAGAGCCGTTATGGTTTTTTTATAAAAATTTTGAGGAGTAATAATGGTTGAAGCAATCACACGCCCGACACGCATCGAAATTTCTAAAAGTGCTATCCAGCACAATATTGAAGTTGTCAAACAAACAGCGGGCGCTACAAAGTTATTTTTAGCGGTGAAATCAAATGGTTATGGCTTAGGATTAGTACCAGTTAGCCAAGCAGCTGTTGCTGGCGGGGCTTATGGCTTAGCCGTAGCCTTGATGGATGAAGCCTTGGCATTACGCGATGCCAGAATTACTGCGCCAATTATAATTCTAGGCATTTCGCCAGCAGAACAAGCTGAGCTTATGGCGGTTCAAAATATTATCACAACAGTTGTCTCACTTGATTGGTTAAAATCCGCAGCGCAGAATTTGAGTGGTGAACAACGTTTAGCGGTATCAATTGGGGTCGACACGGGTATGGGGCGCATTGGTTTTCGAGATCGTGATGCGCTTGCTGAGACGATAGATTATTTGCAGCAACATCAAGATAAATTCGAATATACTGGTTTGTTTACACATTTTTCAGAATCCGATTCTAGTGAAGTTGCGTATTTTCATAAGCAATTAGAACGTTGGCATGCCTTAACGGACGGATTACCAGCCCCTAAATTTTATCATGTGGCTAATTCCGGTGCGGCAATGTATCATGCTGACGAAGTACCACATGATGTTGTGCGCGTTGGTACGGTCGTTTATGGCATGGAACCATCACGTGGCGAACTCAATGATGGCAAGGATTTACAACCTGTGATGACATTGCGTAGCGAAATTAATTTTATGAAGCAATTACCAGCAGGAGAGGGTATCAGTTATTCTCATAAATATACAACCACCGATGATGAGTGGATTGGCACTGTACCCATTGGTTACGGCGATGGTTGGTTACGAAAGATGATGGGATTTAATGTCATTGTCGATGGCCAGTATGTGCCGATTGTTGGACAAGTCGCGATGGATCAACTCATGATTCGTTTACCAAGAGAATATCCACTCGGGACGACAGTAACGTTTATTGGCCGTGATGGTGCATTAGAAAATACGCTTGAAGACGTGGCGACGCATGCTGATTTAGCACCTTGGGAAATTGTGACCGGCTTCCAAGAACGTTTACATCGTATATTAGTAGATTAAAGATAATAGAGGAGAAAAATCATGGCAGAAGTAGGATACAATGTAGCGATTTTGGGTGCAACCGGTGCTGTAGGCACACGATTAATCCAACAATTAGAACAATCCAATGTACCGGTAAAATCAATTAAATTGTTAGCCTCAACGCGCTCGGCTGGGAAAACTTTACAGTTTAAGCAAAAAGATATTGTCGTAGAAGCAACAACACCAGAGAGTTTTGATGGTATTGATCTGGTTTTGGCTTCAGGTGGTGGATCGGTGTCGAAAAAATTTGCACCGGAAGCTGTGAAGCGCGGTGCTGTGGTGGTTGATAACTCTAGTTTTTGGCGGATGAATGATCAGGTACCATTGGTGGTTCCTGAGGTAAATGAGGATGCTTTGTATCAACATCATGGTATTATTGCTAATCCAAATTGTTCAACAATTCAAATGGTGGTTGCTTTGGCACCAATCAAGCAACAATTTGGCTTGAAGCGCGTGATTGTTTCTACTTATCAGGCCGCTTCTGGTGCGGGTCAAACTGCTTGGCAGGAGTTAATGACGCAATCGCAAGCTTATATTAACGGCGAAGAAATGACGGCTGATATTTTGCCTGTCAAAGGGGATAAGCAACATTATCCATTAGCATTTAATCTATTACCACAGATTGATGTATTCGAAGATTATGGCTACACGCATGAAGAGTGGAAAATGATTCATGAAACCAAGAAGATTATGTTTGGTGATAAAAATACCAAGGCAATTAAAGTGACGGCCACGGCTGTACGTGTCCCTGTTCCAATTGGACACGGTGAAACAGTCTACTTTGAAACAGAGAGTGGGACGCAAGCCACGGCCGCTGGAATACAAAAGGCTTTGGCAACAGCAGATGGTGTTGTTTTGCAAGATGATCCGGCACACCAAGTTTATCCACAACCGATTAATGCGGAAGGTAAGCGCGAAACCTTTGTGGGACGCGTACGACCAGATGTTGAAAATGATGATAGCTTCCATATGTGGGTTGTATCAGACAATCTATTAAAGGGAGCAGCTTGGAATACTGTTCAGATTGCCGAAAGACTCGTGGCACTGAATCTTGTACGTGTACCAAAAGATGCATCAGCACTATTTCCAACCGAAGCATAATATAAAAAAGCCTGTCCTTCAATCGAAGAACAGGCTTTTTTCTTATTTTATTAATGACGATTACTTGTCAGACTTGTGTTTTGCGTCTTCCATTTTTTCTTTCGCATCGTCAACGAAGTCCTTAGCTGCATCTTTAGCATCACTGAGTTTATCTTTGGCCTTACCTAAGAAGCCTTGTGCCTTACCTTCGACTTCACGCGCTTTGTCGTCAGTAATCTTACCTTCGACTTCCTTAGCAGTACCACTTACTTTATCTTTAGTGCTGTCAATCTTATCATCTAATGGCATTGATATATCCTCCTAGCTAAATTTTACTACACCCTAATTGTAGCAAAGCGAATGGTAAAACACTTATAATATGCTCAAAATGGATATTTTCAATAGAATCCTTAAATTCTCATTGATTATTCATTTAAAGTACGGATTTTCGTGTTAAAATAGACTTGTCGGGAGACAAAAATAAACAGGGGTAGACTTTGATGCGTTAAGTGTGATGGAAACGGAATGTGGGCCATCGACGAAGTGAAGCAGTTGCTTTACGCGATATCATTGTCACATTCACCAATAAATAGGTGAACCACTCCAAATGGAGGTTCAGATTTATGAATAGAAGTACGTTGTTTCGGTCGTTTTCGCTGCCTAAATTAGGGACACAGCAGCTGGTTGTGCTTGCCTTGTTGATGGCATTAGATATGGTATTAGGGCGCTTAAGTGTCGGTACTAATATGCTTAGAATTAGCTTCGGGTTTGTTGCGATATCTTTGATTGCGAAGTTGTACGGCCCATTATGGACGATGTTAGTTGCAGCGGTTTTGGATATCGTTGGTGCAACGATTATTAGTCCTAATGGTAATTTCTTTTTTGGTTTCACCTTATCTGCTATTGTGGCGGGTTTGATTTATGGCACAGCATACTATGGTTATGAACATACACGGTTATTGCGAGTTGTCATTGCCGTCATCTTGGTCTCAATCATTATTAACTTAATTTCAAATACATTGTGGTTGCAAATGATGTATCATCCAATATCGAATTGGCAAACATTTTATGCTTTTATTACACCACGTTTGATTAAGCAAATTATTTTCGTGCCAATACAGATTTTGATTACTTATATTTTCTTAAATAATGCAATTATTAAGCATTTAATCACTGAATTATTTAACAAAAAAAGCTAAACATTGTTTAGCTTTTTTATTAGGCTTCTTTTTTATAAACATCACCATGGACAAGGCGTTTGAAGAGATGACGATCAGTCCAAGCGATATTATGACCTTGTAATAGAAATGAAAAAACAGTGCCCACGCCTAGTGCAACAAGTTGATGACTAAACAGAAAGGCGATGAGGGATAATGTAATCGCAATAACGAAGTTGCTCATTTGTGCTTTAGATGCATTACCAAAAAAATAATTGAATCGTAGGATATTGGTCAAATCATCTAAAGGATGCATAATCCAGTTAGCACGTTGGTAAATGGAGATGGCGACACCAATCAAGAAAACAGCAAAAATATCTATAGGTAAGCGTAGTGTCCAGGAAATATTTTGAATACCATACGCAATAAATAGCTTTGAGAAGACGCCGACAAGCCAGCTAAAAGAAAGACCAAAGATGATATTGCCAAAGAATCGTGGCCAATCAATTTTGCGTAAAAGTATCATATTAATCAAAGCAATACTAACAGCAATAATGGCCAAAAAAACACTAATTGGCCACTGCGTTGCGTTGGATAAGTTAGCACCAGCTGCTGTCCATGGGGCCGAACCCATAGCAGTTGCGACACTAAGACCGTTCCCAAAGGCATTAATGACTAATGAAATAACAAAGAAAAATAGTTTCTGTTTTAACGTGAGTTCAAAATATTGTCCGTCTACAATATACATAATTTTATTGTCCTTTCGAGACATTATTTTATTTGGTTACAATAGGAAAATTATAGCAAATTTTTGCACTGAACAAATACAAAAGATAAATCTATTTATTTTGTGACTTTATTTACAAACTGTAAATAGCATTATAGCAACGTTGAAAGCGCATGCAGATTAAGGCGTTCACAGATTTTTTGATTAAAAAGTTGCTTTTTTAAAAAAGCTGATATATACTTATATTGTTAAGAAATGAGCAATATAAAAAGGAGTACAAATTATGGTACAAACAACAGCAAAGAAGCCAGTAAAAAAGGTTTTAACTCCAGAAGAAAAAGCAGAATTAACCCAACAAGCAGAGACGATGATCGCCGGATTGATTGAAAAATCACAAAGGGCTTTGACTGAGTTTTCAACTTTCTCACAGGAAAAGGTTGATGAAATTGTCGCAGCTATGGCGTTAGCCGGTTCTGAAAATTCATTACGATTAGCTCATGCAGCCCATGATGAAACAGGTCGAGGCGTTGTTGAAGATAAAGATACTAAGAATCGTTTTGCATCGGAATCTGTTTATAACGCGATTAAATTTGATAAGACCGTTGGTGTTATTAATGAAGATAAAATCCAAGGAAAGGTTGAATTGGCAGCGCCGCTAGGTATTCTAGCTGGAATCGTGCCAACGACCAACCCAACTTCTACAGCTATTTTCAAGTCAATGCTAACAGCGAAGACACGTAATACGATTATCTTTGCTTTCCATCCCCAAGCTCAGAAGTCGTCAGTACTTGCAGCTAAGGTGGTTTACGAAGCTGCTGTTGCAGCCGGAGCACCTAAGAACTTTATTCAGTGGATTGAGAAGCCATCACTTTATGCCACATCAGCATTAATTCAAAACCCACACATTGCCTCAATTTTGGCAACCGGTGGTCCTTCAATGGTTAATGCAGCTTTGAAGTCAGGTAATCCATCAATGGGTGTTGGTGCCGGTAACGGTGCTGTATATATTGACGGGACGGTTGATGTTGACCGAGCAGTTGAAGATTTGCTATTATCAAAGCGTTTCGATAATGGTATGATTTGTGCCACTGAAAACTCAGCAGTTATTCAAGCTCCCGTTTACGATGCCGTGTTAGCACAGTTACAAGCACAAGGTGCTTATGTTGTCCCTAAGAAGGACTACGATAAGATTGCCAGCTTTGTCTTTAAGGCAAATGCTGAGGGCTATGGTGTAGCCGGACCAGTTGCCGGTATGAGTGGTCGTTGGATTGCTGAGCAAGCTGGTGTAAAGATGCCAGATGACGCTGATGTCTTGTTATTTGAATTAGACCAAAAGAATATCGGTGAAGCACTTTCATCTGAAAAGTTGAGCCCATTATTGTCAATCTATAAAGTGAATACTCGTCAAGAAGCCATCGAAACTGTTCAAAAGTTATTGAATTATCAAGGTGCTGGTCATAACGCAGCCATCCAAATTGGTGCGCAAGATGATCCGTTTGTTAAGGAATATGCTGATGCTATCGGTGCTTCACGTATCCTAGTTAATCAACCTGATTCAATTGGTGGTGTCGGTGATATCTATACAGATGCAATGCGACCATCATTAACACTAGGAACTGGTTCATGGGGGAAGAATTCATTGTCACATAACTTGTCAACTTATGATTTGCTAAATATTAAGACTGTTGCACGCCGTCGTAATCGACCACAATGGGTACGTTTGCCTAAGGAAGTTTATTACGAATCCAACGCTTTGACTTATCTACAAGATTTGCCAGGCGTTCAACGCGCATTCATTGTTGCTGATCCTGGTATGGTACAGTTTGGATTTGTTGACCGTGTATTAGGCCAACTAGAATTGCGTCAAGATCAAGTCCAGACATCAATTTATGGTTCTGTTAAGCCAGATCCAACATTGTCACAAGCTATTGATATTGCACGTCAAATGGCTGAATTTAAGCCAGATACAGTGATCCTATTGGGCGGTGGTTCTGCTCTTGATGCTGGTAAAATTGCGCGATTCATGTATGAATACTCATCACGTCATGAGGGTATCCTTGAAGATACAGCAGCACTTAAAGAATTGTTTATGGAACTCCAACAGAAGTTTATGGATATCCGTAAGCGTATTGTGAAGTTCTATCATGCACGCTTGACGCAGATGGTAGCTATTCCAACGACATCAGGTACTGGTTCAGAAGTCACACCATTTGCCGTCATTACAGACGATGATACGCATGTTAAGTATCCATTAGCAGATTATGAATTAACACCTGAAGTTGCAATTGTTGATCCTGAGTTTGTTATGACAGTACCAAAGCGAACAGTGGCTTTGTCAGGATTAGATGCTTTGTCACACGCCTTTGAAAGTTATGTTTCTGTCATGGCTTCTGAATTCACACGGCCATGGGCACTTCAAGCGATTAAGTTAATCTTTGAGAACTTAACAGCGTCTTACCAGTATGATCCTAAGAATCCGACAAAAGAAGGACAGTATTCACGTACAAAGATGCACTATGCTTCAACGTTAGCTGGTATGTCATTTGCCAACTCATTCTTGGGTATTAATCACTCTCTTGCCCACAAGACAGGTGGCGAATTTGGTTTGCCACACGGTTTGGCTATCTCAATCGCTATGCAACATGTGATTCGTTTCAACGCGGTTACTGGTAACGTTAAGCGCACACCATACCCACGTTATGAAACCTACACAGCACAAAAGGACTATGCTGATATTGCGCGTCACATTGGTTTGAGTGGTAAGGACGATGCAGCGTTGGTTGATGCTTTGATTAAGAAGATTCAAGAATTAGTAAAGAGTGTTGAAGTGGATACTACCTTATCAGGAAACGGTGTATCTAAGGCTGACTTAGAAAAGTCATTGGATAAGTTGACAGATCTAGTCTACAATGACCAGTGCACACCTGGTAATCCACGCCAACCAAGCCTATCAGAAATCCGTCAATTATTACTTGATCAGTTCTAATGTTGATTGAATTGGCATCATAACCACATCTATTTTTTGGCCATACCTTGCGGAGTAGCTTAAAATAAGCTAGAATGAATTTACAGTTTGCCATAAGTAGATCCGCTTCAGAAAGTTATTGGTTGATGAGAAATAACACGATCGAAACTCCAGCAATTATCGTTTAGTGGGTAATGCCACTCGGTTACCACCGTTATTTGGTTGAATGAAGTGTCGTATATTGTGAATGTGATATACGAAAGTTGGGTGGTACCACGGAAGCGCGCTTTCGTCCCTTTGGGATGTGAGCGCGCTTTTCATTTTGAGATAAAAGGGAGCAAAATCAATGTTAGATATCAAATATTTACGCAAATCAACACAAGAAGCGAAGCAGCGTTTAGTAGATCGTGGTGTTGCACCAGAAAAATTAGATGAATTGCTGGCGGTTGATCAACAACGTCGTGATACGATTCAAAAAGTTGAATCACTGAAGTCACAGCGCAATGATGTAACTGAAAAAATTGCCTTTGCTAAGCGTCATAAAGAGGATGCAAGTGAAGCTATTGCGCAAATGCAAGAAGTTGGCGCTGAAATTAAAACATTGGACGCGCAACAAGCGCAATTGGATGAACAGGTACAATCATTGGCAGCTCATTTGCCTAATTTGGCGCATGAGGACGTACCGGTTGGGCCAGACGAAGCAGCTAACGTTGAGCAAAGAAAGTGGGAACCAGCGGTTTATGGTCATCGGCCACAAGCATTAGCACCAACACCAGAATGGGTTAAGGCGCATTATGATATTGGTGAAAGACTGGGTATTTTAGACTTTGAACGTGGTGCTAAAGTTTCAGGTGCGCGTTTCTTGTATTACGTTGGCGATGGTGCGCGTTTGGAACGCGCTGTGTATAACTTTATGTTGGATGAACATCGTAAAGAAGGTTATACGGAAATGATTACGCCGATTGTTGTGAATGATTCAGCGATGTTTGGTACGGGACAATACCCTAAGTTTCAAGAAGATGCGTATCGAGTAGCTGGTTTAGATCAAACATATATTCCAACAGCTGAAGTGCCACTGACGAATTACTATTCAGGTGAAACTTTGCCTGCTGAAGATTTGCCAATTAAATTTACAGCCTTGTCACCATCGTTTAGAAAAGAAGCGGGTGCTGCCGGAAAAGACACGCGTGGCTTGATTCGTTTGCATCAATTTAATAAAGTTGAAATGGTTAAATTTACAAAGCCAGAGCAGTCATATGATGAATTAGAGAAAATGACTGCCAATGCGGAAAATATTCTGCAAAAACTTGGTTTGCCTTACCATGTGATTGCTTTGTCAACGGGAGATATGGGCTTTAGTGCAGCCAAGACTTATGATGTAGAAGTTTGGATGCCACAACAGCAAGTTTATCGTGAAATTTCTTCGGTCTCTAATACCGAAGATTTCCAAGCGCGACGCATGCATATTACTTATCGTGATGAACAGGGTAAGTTACAACTTGTTCATACACTCAATGGTTCAGGTTTAGCAGTTGGACGTACAATTGCGGCCATTCTAGAGAATTATCAAAATGAGGATGGTACAGTGACGATTCCAGAAGTATTGCAGCCATACATGGGTGGACAAGAGTATTTACAAGCTACACGCCATATTTAAAAGTACGATCAATGAGTTGTCATTTTGACAGCTCATTTTTTAGTTTGTTCAGCAGTCATATTTTAACTACTCTGACATTGATGTGTGTATACTGTAGGCGAAAGCACGTGAACAGGGAGAAAATTATGCAAAAAATTCAAATTGGACAAACGGATATTCAAGCGAGCAAGGTTGCATTAGGTGTTATGCGGATTAACGATAAATCTGCATCTGAAGCCCAGAAGATTGTTCAGACAGCTTATGGTAATGGCATTAATTTTTTTGATACAGCTGATATTTATGGTGCAGGGCGCAGCTCTAAAATATTTGGTGATGCATTAAAGACAACCGGTATTGCCCGTCACGACATTTATATTCAATCTAAGTCTGGTGTTATTTTGGCTGATGGTCAAATTGATGGTGATGGTTTAAAGGGACCACGCTATGATTTTAGTAAGCGACATCTGATAGCGACAGTGGACACAGAATTACGTCGGCTACAAACAGATTATTTAGATACCTTTTTGTTACATCGTCCAGATGCATTAATGGTCTTAGATGATGTTGCCGAGGCTTTCCAACAGTTGGAACAATCTGGCAAGGTGCGCTATTTTGGCGTGTCGAATATGCATCCGGGTCAAGTGACGCTGTTACAAAGTGCCTTATCGCAAAAACTACAAATTAATCAGTTACAATTTGGATTGAAACATACCAATATGATTGATAATGAGTTGCATGTTAACGTTGATAGTACACATACTCTTGGGGATAATAGCGATATCTTATCCTACTCGCGTCTCAATAAAATGACGATTCAAGCTTGGTCACCATTGCAATATGGCTATTTTGGTGGTGTTTTTGTCGATAACGAACAATTTCCTGAATTGAATGCAACGTTGCAAGCATTAGCCATTAAATACGATGTGACAAAAAGTAGCATCGCCGTCGCTTGGATTTTACATCATCCTGCAAAAATTCAAGTCACTATTGGCACAATGAATGTTGAGCGTATTGTACAGATGACAGACTTAGATTATGACTTAACAAATCAAGAATGGTATGACTTATACGTTGCTGCTGGTCATGATTTACCCTAATAATCTGGAAAATCCTAAGATTTTATAAAGTTCTTCACAACGCAATGAATTTGCAGGTAACATAATAAGTATTGTTATCATGAGGAGAATGAAAAAATGTTAGGTTGGAAAACCGTTTTAGACAATAGGCGAGCAGTCTATGGCTGGCTTTTAGCACTTATTGTACCTACTTTATTAGTTGGCGGTTGGCTTGGGGTGACCAGCCACGTGGCACAACATACTAATCGTTTAAAAGTGGCTGTTGTTAACCAGGATTCGGGCGCTAAGTATCAAGGTAAAAATCAAAATATTGGTGCGCAATTAAGCCAGGGGCTCATGGCTCAAAAGCAACTTGATTTTGTATCTGTCAATACGGTGAAGCAAGCGCGCCAGAAGCTCGAGCAAAAACAAGTATCGGCTGTTTTGGTTTGGCCAGAGAATACAACACAGCGATTATCTGAATTTAAGCACTCTGGAAAGCCTATCGTTGTTCAACAATATATTGATTCTGGTCGTAACGCCTTTGCGACAGAACAGATCCAGCGTCGGTTGACTAATATTGTCACTGGATTAAGTGAGCAGTTGCTGATGGGAAATACTGGTGCTAGTACTTTAGAAAATCTTGTCAAACAAAGTGGACAACTACAGGATGAAGCTAACGACTTACAGACTAATTTACGTGCAGTTGGGCGTAATTTAGACACAGATAAGGCAGCAGATTTGCAAAAAGATGCAACAGATACAGCCAATGACTTGGCACAATATTCTTCAGCATTAAATGCAGCCGTTGCTAGTGATGATAAAGAAAAAATGTCGGAATTGGCTACTAAAATCAATACATTATCTTATAAAATGCAAACTGATATTGTTAGTTCAATAGCGGGTATTGCCACGAGCCTGGATGATACGAAGATGCTAAGCAGTCAAGATAGCGTTATCCAAGCGGGTGCTAAAACAATTGCTGATGGTCAAAATGGTATTCAAAAATCATTAAAAACAATGTTGGGGCAACAGGCAGATAATCAAGATGCTAATGGAACAAATCAGATGATTGCCATGCATACAGTGGATCAGCGGCCGATTAAGCAGTCCGGACAAGTGACTTTGCCAACGATTACAGCAATTGCTTTAACAATACAAGCTATTTTATTTGGTATTATCTTGAAAGTATCACATGTTAAAGCCGAGACATTAGCGCTTGAGCAATGGTGGCAGACTTTCCGTGTTGTTGGTCTCTTATCGATTATAAGCGCTGTGGTTATGGGTGCTTTACCGTTATTGTGGCACATTTCACTTGAGAATATCTGGTTGCTGATGGGCATTAATGTAATTGGTTTGTGGTTGTTGACCAGTATTGTTTGGTTATTTAAGCATTATTTAGGACAAATTGGTTGGTGGTTGGCAACGGTATTGCTGACTATTCAGACTTTTATGGCAACTGATTTATATCATTTGGCCATTTTAGATAAGCCGTTTCAATTGCTTCATCAATTATTACCCTTACATCAAATTCAGTCTGCTATTCAGTCTGCTGTATTTGGTGGTGAGGTGACCAACGATATATTGATTGTGATTATCTGGTTTTTAGTCCTAACGATGTTAATTGTCATCAGTTATCGTGTGCACCAACGTGCGGTTTGGAACAAAACCCTTGCTACGGATGCCTCATAAATAGTTTGAAAGCCGGCACCACCGGCTTTTTTAATGTCGTAATGTGAAAGCGTTTACACATCGGTGTTGAAATGCTAATATGAAATTGTAATGGTTTACTCGATTAAAGAAACTGGAGGCGTATATGCGTAATGTAGTTGTGATTGGGAGTTTAAATATTGACATCGTTCAAAAGGTGCCACGCTTGCCACGACAAGGTGAGACGCTGGGTGTCACCGACCAGTCGAGTAACTTTGGTGGAAAAGGTGCTAACCAAGCCATTGCGGCACAACGTCAAGGTAGCCAAGTGGCGATGATTGGTGCGATCGGGGATGATGATCGTGGTTTGGCTTTTCGTCAATTGATGACAGATGAAAAAATGGATGATCGTTATATTACGACAAAAGCACCACATACAGGGTCGGCAACAATTATGTTGGAACCTGATGGTCATAATACAATATTGGTACATGGTGGCGCGAACATGAGTTTGACGCGTGAAGATGTCAGACGGGCTGAATCAGTCATTGCTGAAGCCGATGTGGTTGTCGCGCAGTTGGAGGTTCCTCGTGAAGCGATTGAAGAGGGGTTTAAAATTGCCAAACAGCACGGCGTAACAACTATTTTGAATCCAGCACCTGTCACGCATTATATTGAACAAGCAATTATTGATCACACAGACCTTGTGGTGCCAAACGAAACAGAAGCGGCTGCATTGGCGGGTGTTCCTGCAACAACAGATCGAAAAGAATTAGAACAGGTTATTGATATCTTACATGACAAAGGATTTAAAGATATTGTTGTGACTTTGGGTGCTGATGGTGTTTATTACGATGTGAAGCAACAGCAGGGTATTGTCCCTATTATTCCTGCCAAAGTTGTTGATACGACGGCTGCGGGTGATACCTTTATTGGTTCTTTAGCTGCGAACTGGTCGAGTGATTTGTCAATCGAAGCGTTATTGACACGCGCAACCGCTGCATCATCTATTGTTGTAGCAAGGCCGGGGGCTATTGCAGCGATTCCTTTGAAGCGAGAAGTTGATGCATTGTTAGTGGAACGAGGTCTTGCTGATGAGTAAAAACGACATTAAGCAACAAATTGGTAATTATGCAGCAAAGTTAGTGCAAAATCATACCACGGTAGGGCTTGGTACTGGCACGACAGTATCTTATTTCTTAGTTGCCTTAGCACAAAGGATTAAAAAAGAACATTTGGATATTGTTGGCGTAACAACTTCTGAAAAGACAACGTTGAGTGCCAAAGAACTTGGTATCCGAATTGTTGATATTGATGACACAGATGGTATTGATTTAACGATTGATGGCGCGGACGAAGTGGATACTTATCTTAATGGCATTAAAGGCGGTGGGGCAGCATTACTAATGGAAAAAATTGTTGCCAAAAATTCAAAGGAAAATGTCTGGATTGTTGATGAAAGTAAGGTTCACAATATTTTAGGTAGTTTCCCGCTTCCGGTTGAAGTTGTACCATTTGGCAGTGGGCGTTTATATCGTGAATTTGCATTGAAAGGGTTGAATCCACGTTATCGTGTCGATAATTTAGGCAGACGTATTGTAACAGATGCACAGCACTATATTATTGATTTGGTACTGGATGTAATCAATAACCCATATGAGTTAGCGCAATATTTAGAAAGTAGGGTTGGTGTTGTTGAGCACGGCTTGTTCTTGGGTATTGCTAATCGTGTTATTGTAGGGAATGACGATGGTATTGAAGTTTTGGAGCGTCGTACAGCTAATCAAAAATTATAAATGTTGCTAGATAAAAAACACCCGCCATTTTATGAGATGGTGGGTGTTTTTAATGATAGAAAAACGAGTAGCAAAAGCTACTCGTTTGGAACTGCTCCACCTGGATTCGAACCAGGGACCTGCGCATTAACAGTGCGTTATTCTACCGCTGAACTATGGAGCAAAAAGTGGACAGTCAGGGGCTCGAACCCTGGACCCACGGATTAAGAGTCCGTTGCTCTACCAACTGAGCTAACTGTCCATGTCTTTAACAACAGATAATAATATAACATGATTTTTTTGATGATGCAATACTTTTTAAGATTAAAATACAATGTTTTCGATTAGATACTTAAAAAGTACTTTTAGTAGTATTGAAAGCGCTAACATTGTGTGCTATAATTAAGTTAACAAATAAGAGGAGGCTATAGATGACGCAAAGACAACTTGAACAAAACGCTTCAATTGAGATGTTTAATAGCCGGTGGTCGAATCAATAAGCGAAATGATAGCATGTATAGTCAATGATACGTGAACACTAATTCGTGAATGAAAGCGCTGATTGATAGACAATCTGGTAGGGGAATGAATTACCGATAACACACGCTAGATAACATTTGAATGGCGTATTTAAGTAACACGTTTGCAGCGTGTTTCACATGAGAATAATGGAAAAGCACAATGATGGTAAGCATGGTTGTGCTTTTTTATTATTCTGATTTTTATAAAAAATAATATTATAGATGCTAATTGTTTTATTTTTGCTTATAATGGTAAGCAGTATGAATTTAGGAGATATGTCATGAGACAAAAGGCTAGTAATGCAATCTATGATGTGCAAGAACGACCACCGTTTTGGACGTGGTTTGGTCTATCATTACAACATTTATTTAGCATGTTTGGTGCAACGGTATTGGTACCCTTGCTTGTGGGGTTGAATCCAGGTGTTGCGCTGTTTACATCTGGTGTAGGGACATTACTTCACTTGTTAATCACCCGTGGCCGAATTCCGGCTTATATGGGATCGAGTTTTGCATTTATCATTCCAATGGCTTCACTGATGAAGACGATTGGCTATCCGGCAGTGGCCCAGGGGATTATATCTGTTGGTGTCGTGTATTTGCTAGTTGCTTTACTTGTGACAGTAACTGGAACGAAGTGGATTAATCAGATTTTCCCACCGGAAGTTGTTGGTCCTATTATCATGGTAATTGGTTTGAGCTTGGCAGGATCAGCTGCGAGCTCAGCCACGATGTTGAATAACCATTATGATATTCGTGTTTTTTTGGTAGCGTTGGTGACCTTACTAGCGACAATTGGCTTTAATATGTTCTTGAGTGGCTTTTGGGGATTAATGCCAGTATTGCTTGGTATTATTTTTGGGTATATTGTCGCCTTGATTGTCGGTCTTGTTGATTTACAGCCAGTTATTAATGCGCAATGGTTTGCGTTACCGAATTTTGAAAGCTTTATGGATAAGGATGGTTTCAAATTTTATCCGGCAGCTGTTTTGAGTATGGCACCACTTGCTTTGGTTACATTATCAGAACACTTAGGTCACTTAATGGTCTTAAATAAAATTACTGGACATGATTTTTTTGAAAATCCGGGATTGAAGCGGACATTGACAGGAGATGGGACAGCTTCTGTTGTTGCTGGTTTAATTGGTGGTCCTGCTGTGACATCATATGGTGAAAATATTGGCGTTATGCAATTGAGTCGTGTTTACTCTGTTTGGGTGATTGGTGGTGCTGCCTTTTTCGCCGTTATTTTTGGTTTTGTTGGTAAACTTTCTGCATTAATCTCAACGATTCCTGGTGCAGTCACTGGTGGTGTTGGCTTTATGTTGTATGGTGTCATTGCAGCAGCAGGATTACAGGTTATTGTTGATAATAAAGTTGATTATAGTCGTAAACGTAATTTAATGATTGCAGCACCTATACTGGTTGTTGGTATTGGTAACTTTCATTTGCAACTTGGTTCACAAATGGACTTTTCTGGTGTCGCAATTGCAACTGTTCTTGGGATTATCTTGAATATTTGCTTACCACGTGTTGCAGCATCTGAAAAAGAAGATTAAAAAAGTGACACACGTTAGTGTGTTGCTTTTTTATATACGCTAAAGGGTATGGCAAATATAAAAGAGATAATGAAAACGTTATCATTAATAGTGGCTTTGGTAAAGATATAAGGGTTTGTGAAAAATGTGGTTTTTATGTTGTTTTTTTAATTCAAAAGAGTATTATAAATTTATGTATTTATGACGAATAGCCGATTTCGACCATTTCGCCAAATAGCAAGAAAGGAGAAAGCGCATGGATGAACCTACGGCAACGTTTGAGTTTATTGGGCTAACATTTGATTGGACCACCATTCTTTCAACGTTGCTGGCGAGTGCAATTGTTGTTTTAGTCGCTTGGTTGCTGACACGTCACTTGAGTGTTAGACCAGGTAAAAAGCAAAATGCAATTGAATATTTGTTGGATTTCACTAACAATATTGTTGGTGGCCAATTAAGCAAGTCGCAGGCAAGAACTTTTGGTTTGTACGCGTTTACGTTGTTTTTCTTCATAATCGTGGCAAACGAAATGGGCTTATTGTTGCAGATTAAATTTGGTGATGTAACTTATATTAAATCACCAACTGCAGATCCTGTGGTAACAATGACCTTAGCCATTATGTCATTAATGGTGGCTCATGGAACTGGTGTTAAGGAACTTGGTTTTGGTGGATATATTAAAAATATGTTATTCAAGCCATATGCCTGGATGTTGCCTTTGAATATCATTGAGCAACTGGCCAATTTCTTAACGTTGTCATTGCGATTGTTTGGAAATATTTTCGCTGGTGAAATGTTGCTAACATTGGTGGCTAACAGCCTAGCTTGGCCAGGTCACTTTAATGGTTTTTGGTCAGTAGTAGCTTTGCCAATTGAAATGATTTGGCAAGGATTTTCACTCTTTATTGGTGCCATTCAGGCATATGTCTTTGTCATATTGACAGGCGTATTCATCGCCCAGTTGAGTGGGGACGAATAAGTAATGAAGTGTGATAGTGGAAAAATAGTGAGACTATTGCCCACAATAATTAGTAAGTATAATTTTTTTGAATAGTACACTGATATTTGATGAATCAATTCAGTGTGCTAGAGGATAAAGGAGATAATCTCATGGAGCACTTAGGTGTTATTGCTGCCGGACTTGCTGCCGGCGCAGCTGCCATTGGTGGTGGTATTGGTAACGGTGTTTTAATTTCACAGTTTTTGGCCGGTATGAGCCGTCAACCTGAATTAGAAGGTCGTTTGTTGTCGCGTATGTTCTTGGGTGTTGCGTTGGTCGAAGTTATGCCAATTTTGTCAATCGTTTTCGCCTTCATGTTGATGAACAGATAATTAAGATTAGCGGAGGAGAATCATGTTGGAGACAACAATTTTAGCGAGCGTGCCGTTAGGCTCAATGCTCTTTGTCTTGATTGCATTCCTCTTACTGATGTGGGTCTTATCTAAGGTAGCTTACGGGCCACTGATGAACATTCTTGATCAACGTGCGGACAAAATTAGTTCTGATTTAGATGGTGCAGAAACTGCACGTCAACAAGCAGAAGAATTAGCGTCAAAACGTCAAGGTGAATTGGCAAATGCGCGCAACGAAGCAACAAAAGTGGTTGCTGATGCAAAAGCAAGTGCACAAAAGCAAAGCGATGTCTTAGTTAGTCAAGCTAGTGATCGTGCACAAGCAATTAACAGCCAAGCTGAAGTTGAGGCACAAAAACTCAAGGATGATGCGATTTCTAGCGCAAAGAATGACGTCGCAGCATTATCTGTTGCAATTGCGTCAAAGTTAATGCAAAAAGAATTATCGTTAAATGATCAACAAGCATTAATTGATGCCTATATTTCGGACTTGGAAAAGTCTGAATAAGGAGTATTGGGATGGCAAAGAATAATAAAGACATTGCTGACCAATATGCTAAAGCAATTTTTGAATTAGCAAGCGAACAAGATAATGTCGAAACAATTAAAGTAAGTTTGCAAACGATTCAAACTGTTTTGCAGGATAATCAAACGTTGGTAAAGATTTTAACATCTACTCAGGTAACTGACGATATTAAGCAATCTTTGTTGGCTACATTAACTGATTTTGCACCAGAAAGTGTGAAGAATTTAATTCAGCTATTGGCTTATAATGAGCGATTAAATATTTTACATTTAGTTATAGAACAGTTTATGCATGCTTATAACAGAATGCATGGTATCGTTGATGTTGAAGCGACAACTAGTGTCCCTCTTAATGAGGAACGACTACAGCGTTTGGCAAAAGTCTTTGCACAAAAAACAGGGGCAAAGAAAGTTAATGTTTCAAACACTATAGATGAGAGCATCTTAGGTGGTGTTATCTTACAATCAGAGTCTACCTTGATTGATGGTAGCTTGAAAACAAAAATCGCCAAGTTTAAGGCACAATTATTAGGTTAGTGAGGATGAAAAATGGCTATTCAAGCTGAAGAAATTTCTGCTTTAATTAAGCAACAGCTCGAAAAGTTCGACACAACGCTAACTGTAGAAGAGGTGGGAACTGTCACTTATGTAGGTGATGGTGTGGCCCGTGCAACCGGTTTGGCAAATGCTATGGCTGGCGAATTGGTAGAATTTACCAACGGCACATATGGAATGGCTCAAAACCTTGAATCTAACGATGTCGGTATTATTATTTTAGGTAAGTATGACGACATTCGTGAAGGTGATACGGTTAAGCGTACCGGACGTATTATGGAAGTGCCGGTTGGCGAACAACTAATTGGTCGCGTTGTGAATGCTTTGGGACAACCAATCGATGGATTGGGTGAAATCAAGACAGATAAGACACGACCTGTTGAAGTAAAAGCACCTGGGGTTATGCAACGTAAGTCAGTTTCTGAACCGTTGCAAACAGGTATTAAAGCAATTGATGCCCTTGTACCAATTGGTCGAGGACAGCGTGAATTAATTATTGGTGACCGTAAAACTGGTAAAACAAGTTTGGCCATTGATACAATTTTGAACCAAAAAGACCAAAATATGATTGTTATTTATGTTGCAATCGGTCAAAAAGATTCAACAGTACGTACACAAGTTGAAACATTACGTCAAATGGGTGCGTTGGATTATACTATCGTTGTGAATGCTGGTCCTTCTGAACCAGCACCAATGCTTTACCTTGCACCCTATGTTGGTGCAGCAATGGGTGAAGAATTCATGTACAATGGCAAGCACGTTTTGATCGTGTATGATGATTTGTCAAAGCAAGCAACGGCTTACCGTGAGCTGTCTTTGATCCTTCGTCGTCCGCCTGGACGTGAAGCTTATCCTGGTGATGTCTTCTACTTACACTCACGTTTGTTAGAGCGTGCAGCTAAGTTGTCTGACGAACTAGGTGGTGGCTCAATGACTGCTTTGCCATTTATTGAGACACAAGCTGGTGATGTTTCAGCATATATCCCAACCAATGTTATTTCAATTACCGATGGTCAGATTTTCTTGGATGCTGATCAATTCTACGCTGGTGTGCGTCCTGCTATTGATGCTGGAACTTCTGTTTCACGTGTTGGTGGTGATGCTCAGATTAAGGCGATGAAGAAGGTTGCTGGAACTCTACGTTTGGATTTGGCTTCATACCGTGAATTGGAAAGCTTCGCGCAATTTGGTTCCGATTTGGATGCTGCGACACAAGCTAAGTTAGCACGTGGACGCCGTACTGTTGAAATCTTGAAGCAACCATTGAACAAGCCAATGCCTGTTCAACAACAAGTACTTGTATTGTACGCATTGACGCATGGTTATATTGATGATGTAGCAGTTGAAGATATCCAGCGTTTCCAAGATGAACTCATTGCTTATGTTGATGCGAACGCTGCTGACTTATATAAGACAATTGTTGAGACCAAGAGTTTGCCAGAAGAAGCAGATATGAATCAAGCAATTGAGTCATTTAAAGCAACTTTTGCATCTTCTGTCTCAGATGAACAAGAATAAGAGGGGGCGCTGATATGGCTTCTTTGCAAGATATTCAGCGTCGAATTGCTTCAACTAAAAAAACTCGCCAAATTACAAGTGCCATGCAGATGGTTTCGACTGCTAAGTTGAGTCAAATTCAACGTTTTGGTAGTGGTTATTCAGCTTATGCGGCTCGTTTGGAATCAATTGTGGAACATCTTGTATCAGCACATCTATTTGATAATGCTGATGCCGCACATATTCCTTTGATTAACCAACGGCCAATTAAGAAGACTGGCATTTTGGTAGTAACATCAGATCGTGGTTTAGTTGGTTCTTATAACGCCAATATCATTAAACAGACTAACGCTTTAATGGAACGCCTTGGTTTGACACAAGATAACACTGCTATTTTGGCAATTGGTGGCAATGGTGCCGACTTTTATAAGAAGTTGGGATTTGACATTGTCCTTGAACATCGCGGTGTAAGCGATGTGCCAAGTTATAACGAAATTCGTGATGTTGTAAATACAGTGACAAGTCTATATGATTCTGAGGTGTTTGATGCACTTCACGTCGTTTATAATCACTTTGTCAACAGATTAACTAGCGAATTTCGTGATGTTCAGTTATTACCATTGACTGCAGATACGTTACATGCAATGGGTGGTACTAATGAGGATAAAGCAGAGCTAGATGTTCAAAGTGTTTATGACATCGAACCAGATGCCACAGCAGTTTTGAATGTTGTGCTACCACAATTTGCACAGAGTTTAGTGTATGAAGCAGTTCTTGATGCGAAGACGGCTGAACATGCAGCTTCATCAACAGCGATGAAAGCTGCAACGGATAACGCTAAGGATCTTATTGGTCGCTTAGAGTTACAATTTAACCGTGCACGTCAAGCTGAAATTACAACAGAAATTACAGAAATTACAGGTGGTATGGCAGCATTAGGATAGTCTTATTGACGATTCTTTTGTTTGTTTAACAACTGTAAGACAATTAGTGTGATAAAAAATAAGTATCAGTCACACGTTAAAATTGGAAAGGAAACGACAATGAGTACTGGAAAAGTCGTACAAGTGATTGGTCCGGTCGTCGATGTTGCGTTTGAACAAGGGCAAACAGTTCCTGATATCAATAACGCATTAGTTATTGATAAAGGTGATAATACAACATTGACAGTTGAAGTCTCATTGGCTTTAGGTGACGGTATTGTCCGTACGATTGCCATGGATTCAACAGATGGCCTACAACGTGGTATGGCAGCAACAGATACTGGAGAAGCAATTTCAGTACCTGTTGGTGAAGCAACCTTGGGTCGTGTCTTCAATGTGTTAGGGAATCCTGTGGATAATGCCGGCGATATTGATGCTGGTGTAAAGCGCAACCCCATTCATCGTGAGGCACCACAATATGATGAACTAACAACTTCTACCGAAATTTTGGAAACAGGCATCAAGGTGATTGATTTGCTTGCACCATATGTTCGTGGTGGAAAGATTGGTTTGTTTGGTGGTGCTGGTGTTGGTAAAACTGTTTTGATTCAAGAATTGATTCATAACATCGCACAAGGCCATAACGGTATTTCTGTCTTTACGGGTGTCGGAGAACGTACACGTGAAGGTAACGATATGTACCATGAAATGAAAGAGTCAGGTGTTTTGGCTCAAACTGCCATGGTTTATGGACAAATGAACGAACCACCAGGTGCCCGTATGCGTGTTGCTTTGACTGGTTTGACAATGGCTGAAAACTTCCGTGACAATGAAGGAAAGGACGTGTTGTTGTTTATCGATAACATTTTCCGTTTCACACAAGCTGGTTCAGAAGTATCAGCTTTGCTTGGACGTATTCCTTCAGCCGTTGGATATCAACCAACGTTAGCAACTGAAATGGGTCAGTTACAAGAGCGTATTACTTCAACTAAGAAGGGTTCTGTTACATCAATTCAGGCTGTTTATGTGCCTGCCGATGATTATACTGATCCAGCGCCTGCAACAACTTTCGCCCATTTGGATGCGACAACTAACTTGGAACGTGCCTTGACACAACAAGGTATTTATCCTGCCGTTGATCCTTTGGCTTCAACTTCATCAGCTTTGGACCCACAAATTGTTGGTCAAGAGCACTATGAAGTTGCAACTGAAGTACAACGTACATTGCAACGCTACCGCGAATTGCAAGACATCATCTCTATCTTGGGTATGGACGAATTATCTGATGAAGAGAAAACAACAGTTAACCGTGCACGTCGTATTCAATTCTTCTTGTCACAACCATTCTCTGTTGCGGAGACATTTACTGGCATTAAGGGTGAATATGTACCGGTTTCTGAAACTGTTCGTTCATTTAAGGAAATCTTGGATGGTAAGTACGATAACTTACCTGAAGATGCATTCCGTAACGTTGGTGCGATTGAGCAAGCTGTAGAAAAAGCCCAAACAATGGCCCAATAAGGGGGTATTGAATAATGGCTGATGAGACAACAACTCAAGGTATTCAAGTCCAGATTGTGACACCCGAAGGTGATGTTTACAATGAGCAAAGTATTGAAATTGCTACTGTGAACACTAAAGGTGGTCAATTTGGATTAATGCGGCATCACGAACCAGTATTAGCAGCGTTAGATATCAATGAATTATTGGTAAAAAAAGACGGTAAAACGGTTTCTTTAGCTGTTAATGGTGGATTTGCAGAGTTTTCAAATAACGTATTAACGGTTGTTGCAGATAGTGCGGAAACATCAGATAAAATTGATGTTAATCGTGCTCAAAGCGCAAGAGATCGTGCGGAAACGCGTATTCAACATGCACAAGAAGTGCATAACGAGGACGAATTAAAGCGTGCTCGCGTGGCTTTGATGCGTGCTGTTAATCGTATTCATGTTGCTGCTGCAAAGCAAGGTAAATAGATTATTTCTATAAAAAGCTGAATGGTAGCATTCGGCTTTTTTTGTTACACCGATAAAAAGAAAACGCTTTTAAAATTAACGTTCGGAATAAAGGACATATCAGGATATAATGTTCGTTATGTACCGGACGTTTCATTTCAAAATGAGTACATTCTAATCATAAAAGGAACTTAATGGCCTAATTTTCTGTTATATTAATAAGCGGGATAAATATACAATGACTTTTAAAAGTAAATAGTGCAGCGATAGCATTTGCTTATCATGCCGTGAGTTATATTTGTTACAGAAAAATTGTCATTAGGCAAATGGGGAGAAGAGTGTCATGAGCAAGAATGCAAAAACATTAGCGGGTATTGTTATCGTCATTATTGTTGCAATTGCGGCGTATTTTGGCTTTACACATACAGGATCAAAGGCAGCATCAGATAAGACTATCAAAGATTTGAAGGTTTACTTTGTTCCGTCAACGCAGCCTGATAAAATCGTAACGATGACAGCGCCAATGAAGACGTTGTTAAAGGACGAATTGAAAAAAGAAGGGTATGACGTTAAGAAAGTTGATATCAAAGTTGGTACGAGCTATGAAGCTGCCGGTGAAGCTTTGTCATCAGGAACAGCTGATATTGGCTTCATTCCGGGTGGTACGTATGTGATGTATCAAGATGGTGCTAAAGTTTTGTTGACAGCAACACGTGCGGCATTGAATAAAGACTCTTCAGATGCTGCGAAATGGAATGACGGTAAGGCAACAGAATTAACTAATGGTCAGTCATCAAAGTACCGTTCATTGTTTATTGCAGGTCCATCTGCTAAGGGACAAGCATTAGCTAAGAAAGTTAATGCTGGTGAAAAGTTGACATGGGAAGATTTGAACTCCGCTAAATGGGGCTTATCATCAACAACATCATCAGCTGGATACATCTATCCTTCATTATGGTTGAATAAAAATTACAATAAAACAGTTTCGAATTTGAAGAACACTGTCACACTTGATTCATATGGATCAGGGATGGCGCGTTTAGCCTCTGGACAAATTGATGTTATGCCAGCTTATGGTGATGCGCGTGTTAATTTTGCTAAAATGTGGACAACTGATTACAAACAACCAAAGTCAATTTGGGAAGAAACAAATGTTATTGGTGTATCACAAGAAATTTATAATGACACAATTTCTGTATCAAAGAAATCAAAGGTTATGACACCTGAATTTGAAAAGGCATTGTCAAAAGCATTTATTAATTTAGCTAAGACTAAAGAAGGTAAAAAGGTTATTGCAGTGTATTCACATGAGGGATATGAACCAGCGAAATCATCTAATTACGATGGTGAACGTGCGGCACAAAAGTTGCTGAAATCATCACAAAAATAATGTTGGGTGATGTATTAATCAATAGTATTTGTTGATAGAACATGATACTTGGTATTAGTAACAACCTAACGCATTTCAAAACGTCGGAAAAGCAGCGCGATTATGTGCCGCTTTTCTTGCGTTTGAGCCCATACGGCTCACATACATAAAACTTTAGGACGGCAATTATGATTAAATTTGAACACGTTTCAAAAACATACGCTAATGGTGTAAAGGGATTACAGGATGTTAATTTAGAAATCGAAGACGGTGAGTTTATTGGAATTATCGGTATGTCTGGTGCAGGAAAGTCAACGTTTATTCGAACAATTAATCGACTTAATGACATTACTGAGGGCCACTTAACAGTTGATGGCGTGGAGATTTCAAAGCTAAAAGGTAAGGCTTTGCGCCAGTACCGACGTAAAGTGGGGATGATTTTTCAATCATATAACCTGGTTCCTCGTATTTCAGTAATTAAGAATGTCATGAGTTCGTTAGTACCGGATATGCCATTTGGTCGCGTACTATTAGGTTTGTTTTCTAAGGAAGAAAAAATGCGCGCGTTAGAAGCACTAGATCGAGTATCGATGCTAGATAAAGCATTTGTGCGTACTGATCAATTGTCTGGCGGTCAACAGCAACGTGTTTCATTGGCACGAACATTAACACAAAATCCGAGTGTATTATTGGCAGACGAACCAGTTGCGGCTTTAGATCCAGTCACAGCTCACGAGGTGATGGATGATTTTAAGCGTATTAATGAAGAGTTGGGACAGACTGTTTTGATTAACATTCATCATGTTGATTTAGCTCTTGAATATTCTAAGCGTATTATTGGTATCCGCTCTGGTAAGGTCGTGTACGATGGACCAGCAGATGGTGTGACACAAGAAATGTTAGATTTGATTTATAGTAAAGACGAGGCTAAATAATGGGTTGGTATGATAAATTATTTGAAGCTGAAAGTTTTACACTTGAAAATGGTAAAACTGTAACACAAAAATTTACTCGCTTGCCATTAATTCTCTTCTTACTGCTGATTGGTATTGTTGTATCGGTTTGGGTTACTGGCTTTAGCATTGTGACGCTTTTCGAAAATTTTGCGGGTTTTTGGAAAATTTTTGGTAGTATGTTCCCACCAAAACTATCGTATTTTGTCCAGGTTTGGCGACCACTGTTAATGACAATTCAAATGTCATTATTGGGTTCATTTTTCGGTGCATTATTGGCATTGCCGATTGCTATTTTAGCAGCCAGTAATATGACGAATCATCGTGCAATTAATTTAACCGCACGTTTTATTTTAACTGTTGTACGCACAATGCCAACATTAGTATCAGCGTTGATCGCCACATATATTTTTGGCTTGGGTACGTTTGCGGGAACAGTTGCCATTTTCTTATTTAGTTTTTCGTTCGTAGGTAAGCAATTATTTGAATATATCGAAACAGTTGATATGGGAGCTTACGAGGCGTTAACTGCAACTGGTGCGAATTCATCACGTGCTTTTGTAACGACGATTTTTCCACAAATTTTACCAACATATCTTTCGACATCGTTATTTGCTTTTGAAGGTAATGTTCGTTATGCAGCCATTTTGGGATATGTCGGTGCTGGTGGTATTGGTATGATTTTGAATGAAAAGATTGGCTGGCGCGAGTTCCAAAGTGTGGGCATGATATTACTATCTATTTTTGTGGCTGTTGTGATTATCGAAACGGTAAGTCAGCAGTTGCGTAAACATTTGAGTTAAGGGGAGAACAACATGAGTGAGAAGTTAGAAGCTGTTCTCAGTAAAGAGCCACGACGTGGTGTTCAGTACGGTATTACGATTATCATTGTTTTGATACTGCTCGCATCCTCGATGCCGGCATTAGGTGGTGCTGATATTACAGCTAAAGGTTTTGAAATGGGCCGCAATATCTTGGGTGGTATTTTAACACCGGATACGAGTTTGTTATTTGGATTGGGAGATAGTGGTGTTGCCTATCTTATTTTGCAAACCATTGCGATTGCTTTTCTCGGGACTTTAGTTGGTGCTATTATTGCTGTGCCGTTATCATTTATTTCGGCGACAAATATTGTGCCACGTCCAGTTGTCATTATCACGCGTTTCATTATTATGGCGATTCGGACAGTGCCATCATTGGTATATGGTTTAATGTTTATTCGTGTGACCGGACCAGGACCGTTTGCTGGTGTGATGACATTGGCTATTGTATCAATTGGTATGATATCGAAGTTATTTATTGAAACAATTGAGGATTTAGATTCAGGTATTTTAGAGTCTTTGGATGCTTTCGGATCAACATTATTTCAAAAAATCCGTTACGGTATTTTGCCACAACTAGGGACTGACTTTATTTCAATTTTAGTTTATCGTTTTGATATGAATTTACGTGAAGCGACGATTTTAGGATTGGTAGGTGCTGGTGGTATTGGTGCACCAATGATTTTTGCTTTAAGTGCTTATCATTGGCATCAAGTTGGCGCTATTTTGATTGGGTTGTTTATTTTAGTATTTGTTGTTGAAATTCTATCAGACAAATTACGTCAAAAGATTTTACATGGTTAAGCAATGAGACGACTGCAGTCGTCTTTTTTTGGAGGGAAAATGAAAAATTTTAAACTGTATTATACGTCAGATGTTCATGGCTATTTATTTCCAACTGATTATATTCAACCCAATCAACAACCACTTGGGTTAATTAACGTTGCCGCTAATTATCACAAGGATGAACAGACCATTATCGTCGATGGTGGCGATATGTACCAAGGCTCACCTTTATTACAGTATTTACAAAAGCATAGCGACAGTTTTGATGCCGTAAGTACAGCTATGAATATGGCAGGTTACGACTATGTAACATTAGGTAATCATGATTTTAATTTTGGCTATCGTGAGCTTCAAAAGCATTTGTCACAATTAGAGGCAACTGTGATTGCTGAAAATGTTACTGATAATGCAGGGCATACGCTATATCCAGCACAAGTTAAAGTGCTCGGAGATGGTACTAAGGTTGGTTTGGTTGGTTTGGTAACCGATTATATCAATGTTTGGGAAAGCCCAGAACATTTACAAGGTATTAAAATTGAATCACCATGCATTAAGGCAGCCAAAACAATTGAAAAATTGCGGGAAACAGCTGATGTTGTGATTGGTATTTATCATGGTGGTTATGAACGTGATTTATCAACAGGGAAACTAGTCAGTGACACAACGGAAAATATTGCTTGGCAGTTAACACAAGAACTTGATTTAGATATTTTGCTAACCGGACATCAACACGGTAACGTACAACCGCAAGTGATTAATGATGTTTTGACGTTACAAATGCCAAATCAGGCTAAAATGTATGCTGAAATTAATGGTGTTTTGAAACATGGTCAATGGCAATTTCAGGCTGAGACGAAGTCCGCTGGTGTACAACATCGACAAGACATAGTTGATGCATTACAACCACTACAATCAAAAGTAGAAACATGGCTAGATCAACCTATAACACAGCTAGATTCAGCAATTAAAGTGGAAGCACCGTTATATTTAGCGCAATATGGTAATGCCATTTTGAAATGGATTGCTAATGTTCAATTAGCAACATCTAATGCTGATATTACTTTAGTGAGCTTAAATAATAATCCGTCAAGTTTACCGCAACAGTTAACATTACGTCATATTCTACAAAATTATCCGTTTGATAATACGTTGGTTAAAAAACGGGTGAGTGGCAAAGTATTAAGAGCTAGCCTCGAGCATACAGCGCAATACTTTGCAGTGGAAAATGGTGTATTAGTTGTTAATCCAGCTTGGCTAACGCCCAAAGTAGAGCATTACAATTATGATCTGGCTTTTGGCATTGATTATGCTTTTGATATAACGCGACCATTGGGGCAACGTGTTACAAAGTTAAAATATAAAGGTACAGATGTGCAAGAAGATGATTATTTTGATGTTGCAATGAATAATTATCGGGCTGTTGGTGGTGGTAATTATCAAGATTACGCACAATCTGAAACCATTTTGACTGGTGATCAGTCTGTCCAGGAACTATTAGTTGCATATTTTGATACGCATAATCAATTACCGAAGACGCCTGATTTACAATTTTTGCTTAAATACTAAACATAATGTTATTAAATGTATATTAAATAACATTATGTAATCATTCTGAAATGCAACAGATGTTTTATGTACATATTCAACGCATACACTAGTAAACGTTGAGGCGTTGAGATAAATAGTCAACGTCAAATCGTATATTATAAATTAAAAACATTATATTTTGGGAGAATGATTATTCATGTTTAATAACACAAAGAAGACTTTAGCCGTTGCAGCAGGATTTGCTGGTGCCTTAGCATTTGGCGCAACTAATGCAAGTGCTGACACAACTTATACAATTAAGTCAGGTGACACATTAAACAAAATTGCTGCAAACTTTAATACATCTGTTGATGATATTGCTAGTGCTAACTCTGTTAAGGATATTAACTTCATCTATGTTGGTGAGCAATTAACAATTGGTGGTAGCTCAAAGGCAGTTGAAGCACCAAAGGCACAAGTGCAAGAACAGACAGTTCAAACACAACCTCAAGCACAAACACAAGTTGTTGCGGCACCACAACAAGCACAACAAGTTCAAGTTGAAACACCCCGTGCAACAACTTCATCATCTAACAACTCATCTGCTTTGAATGAATTGATTAGTCGTGAATCTAGTGGTAATGTTAATGCTACTAATGGTAGTTACTACGGTATCGGGCAATTGTCACCACAAGCACGTGCAACTTACGGTGGTAACTCAACTGATTATAACGACCAATTGAATGCTATGAAGTCATACATTTCAGCACGTTATGGTTCTGCTGATGCTGCATTGGCACACCACAACGCTACTGGTTGGTATTAAGATATAATCGATTAAGGTAAAAGCCCTTCACATCATGTGAGAGGCTTTTTTATTGTTCAGTAAAGTCTTTAATTCATAGGGATGGTTGGTATAATAAAGATATGGATCAGAAATTAATTATAGAAACTGAAAAAATATTTAAATTATTAGGTAATAAACAACGGCTAACAATCCTAGTTTTACTCAGAGCACATGAATATACCGTTTCCGAAATCATTGATATATTAGATATGGAACAGTCGGCAGTATCGCATCAATTGAAATTACTACGTGAGGCGCAACTTGTTCAACCAAAACGCGAGGGACGAAAAGTTGTCTATGCTTTAAGTGATTCACACGTTTTAACTTTACTAAAAAACGCTATGGATCACGTGGAACATCGATTGGAAAATGATATTTAAATTTCATTTGAAAAATCTATTGACAAAATCGGTAAAATCAAATAATATTAAAGAGTTGTGTTAGCACAATGCAGGTGTGGCGGAACTGGCAGACGCGCTGGATTTAGGTTCCAGTGGGGCAACCCGTGCAGGTTCGATTCCTGTCACCTGTATAGAAGTATCTAGTATTACACTTAGGTAATACCCGAGTGCTTCAAAAAGCCGACTTAGCTCAGTTGGCTAGAGCACCTCACTAGTAATGAGGGGGTCGGAGGTTCGAGTCCTCTAGTCGGCATTAAATAAAAATCACACTGATATTAATCAGTGTGATTTTTTGTTCATGTAATAGCGTCAACATAGGTTGTGACGAGTGAGAAACCTAACGTTACTATAGGAATAAAAGGTAAGACATGTTTTGCTTTTGCTTTGCTGTAAATAATCGCAATGATACTACTTAATAACAGTATCCATATTAATTGTTCGGTATTGGATATTACTGCGATGACTAAAATGACTGGGATATCGCCGCTACCAAGTGAACGACGAAAAAGAGCTAAATAAATTAGAAGTAAGCCGAGAAACAAAATAAGCCATAAATTAAGATGATTAAAATACCGAAGGGTTAAATATCCTAGCCAAGGGTATAAAATCCAAGTGTGCGCGGTATGATTAAATTGATCTTCTATACTGAGAAATAATAATAGTAGCATTGTGATGTAAAGATGGGGATGTGTCCCAACATGGGTCAACCAAAAGGCAACTGAACCTTCGATGATTGCGTAGTATAAACCAAAAGAGTAGTGACAGTAACGACATTTTCCTAAGGTTAACAGTGCTGAAACAATGGGAAGTGTATCAAACCATTTCAATTGATGTTGGCAGTTAAAGCAAAAAGAGCGTTGCTTTGATAAAGGGATATGGTGATTGATGCGGTCGGCAAGACACATAATAGTTGAAACGATTGTAGCGTTGATTATGAAGTAAAAAATTATCATATGCCATATTACGTAAAATTAACATCATTTACTTGCTAAATGTGCCCTTGACTTTTATTGTATTTCTGATATCATATTTGACGTGCTTTTAGGAAATCAGCGCCATGCATAACGCGTGACGTGCTGAACTGCAGTATAAAGGCAAATGTCGGCAGTATTCCAGTGAGCATTTTTGTTTGATAACATTAATGATACACCTGGAACTGTGAATAATAAAAAATTAAGGAGATTTGTAGCATGCCTACAATTAACCAATTGGTTCGTAAGCCACGTAAGTCACAAGCTTCAAAGTCTAAGTCACCAGCTTTGAACTTTGGCTACAATTCAATGAAGAAGAAGTCAACTAACAATGTTGCGCCACAAAAGCGTGGTGTTGCAACACGTGTTGGTACAATGACACCTAAGAAGCCTAACTCAGCTTTGCGTAAGTACGCTCGTGTACGTTTGTCAAACTTATACGAAGTAACAGCTTATATCCCAGGTATTGGTCACAACTTGCAAGAACACTCAGTTGTTTTGATTCGTGGTGGTCGTGTTAAGGATTTGCCTGGTGTGCGTTATCACATCGTTCGTGGAGCTTTGGATACAGCCGGTGTTGATGGCCGTATGACTTCACGTTCTAAGTATGGAACTAAGCGTCCAAAGAAGTAATTAAGGAGAAAACTGACCTATGCCACGTAAAGGATACACAAAGCGTCAGGAAGTTTTACCTGACCCAATTTATAACTCAAAATTAGTATCACGCTTGATTAACAAGTTGATGCTTGATGGAAAGCGCGGAACTGCATCAACAATTTTGTATGATGCCTTTGACCGCATTAAAGAAACAACTGGTAATGAACCATTGGAAGTTTTCGAACAAGCTATGGAAAACATCATGCCAGTATTGGAAGTTAAGGCTCGCCGTGTTGGTGGTTCTAACTATCAAGTGCCAATCGAAGTACGTCCAGAACGTCGTGCTACTTTAGGTCTTCGTTGGTTGGTTAACTATGCACGTTTGCGTAACGAACACACAATGGACGAACGTTTAGCAAAAGAAATTATCGATGCTGCTAATGATACTGGTGCTTCAGTTAAGAAGCGCGAAGATACACATAAGATGGCTGAAGCCAACCGTGCCTTTGCTCATTATCGTTGGTAATCTGTCGTTAGCGATAGATGAGATGTTGTTTTGTGTTTGACCACTTAACAAGATCAAAAAGCGTACATGTAGATGTCGCTTTTTGTTGCCTATAGACTAAAAATCGGGAGAAATATTCAAAATGGCTAAACGTGAATATCCGCTAGAACGGACACGTAATATTGGTATCATGGCCCACATTGATGCGGGTAAGACAACCACTACTGAACGTATTCTGTACTATACAGGTAAAATCCATAAAATTGGTGAAACACATGATGGTGCTTCACAAATGGACTTCATGGATCAAGAAAAAGAACGTGGTATTACTATCCAATCAGCCGCTACAACGGCTGTATGGCACGGTTTCTTTGATCAATTTGCAAAAACACCTTACCGTGTTAACATCATTGATACACCAGGACACGTGGACTTCACTATCGAAGTTGAACGTGCTTTGCGTGTGCTAGATGGTGCTGTTGCCGTTCTTGACGGTGCTGCTGGTGTTGAGCCACAAACTGAAACAGTTTGGCGCCAAGCAACAACATATGACGTACCACGTATTGTCTTTGTTAACAAGATGGACAAGATGGGTGCTAACTTCCAAATGTCAGTTGACTCAATGCACGAACGTTTGCAAGTTAATGCTGAAGCTATCCAATGGCCAATTGGTGCTGAAGATGATTTCGAAGCCGTTATTGATTTGATTACACAAGAAGCTTATTACCCAGTTGATGATTTGGGTGAAAAGTGGGAACCACGCGAAATTCCTGCTGAATTGAAAGATTTAGCTGAAGAAAAGCGTAGTACATTGATTGAAGCAGTTGCTGATGTTGATGATGACTTGATGGAAAAGTATCTTGAAGGTGAAGAGATTTCAGTTGAAGAATTGAAAGCTGCGATCCGTCGTGCTACTTTGGCATTGCAATTCTACCCAGTCCTTGCAGGTTCTGCCTACAAAGATAAGGGTGTGCAAATGATGTTGGATGCGGTTGTTGACTACTTGCCAGGTCCTTTGGATGTTAAGCCATATATTGCGCATAACCCTGACACTGACGAAGAAGTTGATTTGATTGCTGATGATGCTAAGCCTTTCGCTGCTTTGGCCTTCAAAATCATGACAGACCCATTCGTTGGTCGTTTGACATTTATGCGTGTGTATACTGGAACTTTGAAGTCAGGTTCATACGTACAAAACACATCTTCAGATTCACGTGAACGTGTTGGTCGTTTGCTACAAATGCACGCTACTAGCCGTACTGAAATTGAAGAAGTATTCTCAGGTGATATTGCTGCGGCTATCGGTTTGAAGAATACAACAACTGGTGATTCTTTGACAGACGTTAATAACAAGTTGATCTTGGAGTCAATGGAATTCCCTGATCCTGTTATTGAATTGGCTATCGAACCAAAGACAAAGGCTGACCAAGATAAGTTAGCCAACGCTTTGCAAAAGTTAGCTGAAGAAGATCCATCATTCCGTGCAACAACTAACCAAGAAACTGGTGATACTTTGATCGCTGGTATGGGTGAGTTGCAGTTGGATATCATGGTTGATCGTATGAAGCGTGAATTTAACGTTGAAGCGACTGTTGGTGCACCTCAGGTTGCCTACCGTGAAGCCTTCACTAAGACTGTTGAAGCGCGTGGATTCTTCAAGCGTCAGTCTGGTGGTAAAGGACAGTATGGTGATGTTTGGATTCAATTCTCACCAAACGATGAAGGTGCTGGCTTCGAATTCGAAGACGCTATTGTTGGTGGTGTTGTGCCACGTGAATACATTCCTTCAGTTGAAGCTGGTTTGAAGGATGCTTTGAATGCTGGTCCATTGGCTGGATTCCCATTGGTTGACTTGAAGGCCAAGTTGTATGATGGTTCTTATCACGATGTCGATTCTTCTGAAGCTGCCTTTAAGATCGCTGCTTCATTAGCTTTGAAGGAAGCTGCTAAGACAGCTGGTGCCGTTATTTTGGAACCAGTTATGGCTGTTGACATTGTTGTGCCTGAAGAAAACCTTGGTGATGTTATGGGACATGTCTCAGCACGTCGTGGTTTGATTGAAGGACAAGAAGCACGTGGTCCTGTTTTGGCTGTTAAGGCTAAGGTTCCTTTGGCTGAAATGTTTGGTTATGCTACTACTTTGCGTTCAGCAACACAAGGTCGTGGTACTTTCCAAATGGTCTTTGATCACTATCAAGCTGTTCCTAAGAACATTCAAGAAGATATTATTAAAAAGAACGCTGCTGAATAAGCACATTCTAACGAAAGGCCGCCGTTTCGGCGGTTTTTTATTTGGACAAATATGATCACTTGTCCTGTCATATTAGAGCAATAAAAATGTTGTTTGTAGTTAAAATGCATAGCTAGCTATTCAAGCACTAATTTTGTATGATTAAGAAATACATTGGATAAGATGAATGAGGTGAGAGATTTTGACAGAGCAGAAACCAGTGATTGAATTCAAAAAGGTATCGCTATCGTTTGATGATACAGAAGTTTTGAAGAATATTGATTTTGAAATTGAATCTGGGAAATTTTACACATTATTGGGACCGTCCGGATCAGGGAAATCAACGATTTTAAAATTAATTTCTGGACAATTAATGGCGGATAATGGTGATATTATATTTGAAAACCAGCGTATTAATGAGGTGCCTGCTGAACACCGCCGTGTGAATACAGTTTTCCAAAATTATGCGCTATTTCCTAATATGAATGTTTTTGAAAATGTGGCTTTTGGGCCACGGCTTAAAGGCTTAAATAAGGAAGAAATCAAATCCAAGGTGTATGAAATGCTGGATTTGGTTAAGTTGCGTGAATTTGCTAACCGTGAAATAGATGAACTGTCTGGGGGACAGCAACAACGTATTGCGATTGCGCGGGCGTTAGCTAATGAACCTCAAGTATTGTTATTGGATGAACCACTATCTGCACTGGATTATAAGTTGCGTAAAGAAATGCAGTACGAATTAAGAGAGATCCAACAGCGCTTAGGTATTACATTTATCTTCGTGACTCATGATCAAGAAGAAGCGTTAGCGATGTCAGATTGGATTTTTGTTATGAACGATGGTGTTATCCAACAAAATGGGACACCTGAGGATATTTATGACGAACCCATTAATCATTTCGTTGCTGATTTTATTGGTGAAAGTAATATTGTTGAAGGTAGCATGCGCTCAGATTATTTAGTGCATTTCGTGGGTAAGGATTTCGAAAATGTCGATGCTGGTATGCGTGCCAACGAACGTGTGGAGGTTGTGCTGCGACCGGAAGATTTGGATTTAGTTCCCATTGATGAGGGGAAGTTGGTTGTTACAATCGAAACTCAGTCATTTAGAGGTGATTTTTATGAAATCACGGCAATAGATGATGATGGTAATGAATGGCAAGTACAAGCGACAAATTCAGCGACAATTGGTGAACGTGTGGGGCTATTTTTTCATCCAGAAGATATTCATATTATGCGTTTTAATGAATCAGAAGATGACTTTGATGCACGTTTAGAAAGTTATGAGGACGATGATGAATAGTAAGCAACAACGAAGATTATTTTATCTGGTTCCTTATGGCTTTTGGCTTGTGCTTTTTGTGATTGCACCGTTGGTTTTATTATTGATGCAAAGTCTAACTACGGCGGACGGGCACTTTACATTACGACACTATATGACTTATTTTGGGTCAGGTACGTATCTGCGTATGACCTTTAATTCAGTTTTTTATGCTGTTGTGATTACCTTAATCACTTTAGTTATTAGTTATCCCACGGCATACTTGCTAAATCAGTTAAAGCAACGTCAATTTTGGTTGTTGCTGGTCATCTTGCCAACATGGATTAACTTATTATTAAAGACGTATGCGTTTATTGGCTTGTTGAGTCATACTGGGTCAGTTAATGCGTTTTTATCTTTTTTTGGTATTGCACCGCAACAGTTATTATTTAGCGACTGGAGTTTTTTGCTAGTGGCAAGTTATATTGAAATTCCTTTTATGATCTTACCTATTTTTAATTCATTAGCTGAATTGGATCCTAAGTTAACGCAAGCGAGTCATGATTTGGGTGCTAATAAGTGGCAAACACTTCGGCGTGTCATTGTGCCGCTGTCGATGCCAGGTGTGAAGTCAGGTATTCAAGCAGTGTTTATTCCCAGCTTGAGTCTTTTCATGATTACACGATTAATTGGCGGTAACCGCGTCATTACTTTAGGTACAGCGATTGAGGAACATTTTTTAGTGACACAAAATTGGCAATTAGGTTCAACGATTGGCGTGATCTTGATTGTTGCGATGGTGATCACTATGATTTTGACACGAGATCGTGCTAGAAAGAGGCGTTAAAATGAAAAAAGTCAGATGGTCAAATCTATATTTATGGATAGTCTTCATATTATTATATCTACCTATTTTTTTCCTAGTTATATATTCTTTTAACGCTGGCGATGTGATGCAAGGTTGGGACGGTTTTTCTTTAAAACATTATCAAGAACTCTTTGCCGATACTCGTATTATTGAAATTGTGCTCAATACATTTGTGGTGGCGCTGTTATCCTCTTTGATTGCGAGTGTGATTGGTACTGCAGGTGCATTATATATTTATAATCAGAGCAGTCGGACGATGAAGGATATTGTTTTGTCGTTAAATAATGTTTTGTTAGTCTCTCCAGACGTTATTATTGGTGCGAGCTTTTTGATACTCTTTACGGTTGTTGGTTTTTCATTGGGCTTTATGAGTGTGTTGTTATCACATATTGCGTTTTCGATTCCAATTGTCGTGTTGATGGTTTTACCCAAATTAAAAGAGATGAATACATCTTTAGTAGCTGCTGCAAAAGATTTGGGTGCCAATAATTGGCAGATGTTATCACGCGTTATTTTACCGGTTATTTCACCGGGCATATTAGCAGGCTTTTTTATGGCTTTTACCTATTCATTAGATGACTTTGCGGTCACATTTTTTGTAACGGGGAATGGCTTCTCTACGCTATCAGTCGAAATATACTCGCGTGCTCGTCAAGGAATTAGTCTTGAAATTAATGCCTTAAGTGCTTTGATGTTTGTTGTATCATTGTTACTTGTGTTAACGTATTACTTTGTTTCAACACGATCACAGAATAAAAAGCACACGACGCGCTTAATTACTTCAGCGACGGAGGGCGTCTAATATGAAAAAAATATTAGCTTTTATTGTTTGTGTTTTATTGCTGGTTGGATTAGCTTTTGGCGCGCGTTATTATTTATTGGCAAGTACAGGTAATACACGTGAATCGAGTAAAACCTTAAACCTTTATAATTGGGGCGATTATATTGATCCGGCGTTATTGAAACGTTTCACGGCCGAAACAGGCTATCAAGTTAATTACGAAACATTTGATTCTAATGAAGCGATGTATACAAAAATTAAACAAGGTGGTACGCATTATGATTTAGCCATTCCATCAGAGTACATGATTTCTAAGATGAAACGTGAGCATTTATTATTGAAGTTGGATCATCATCGTCTAAAAGGACTTGAAAATTATGATCAGCGCTTTTTAAATCAGAATTTTGATTTAGGAAACCAGTATTCTTTACCATATTTTTGGGGAACGTTGGGCATTATTTATAATGAAGACACCGTGAGTGCAAAAGAAGTGCAACACTGGGATCAATTGTGGTCACCTCAATTTAAACAACGTATTATGCTGATTGATTCAGCAAGAGATGTACTTGGATTTACTTTGATTACGCAAGGTAAGTCAGTTAATACACGGTCGGCTGCTGATTTAGCTGCGGCACAAGGCAAGTTATCTACTTTGATGCCTAACGTTAAGGCGATTATTGCAGACGAGATTAAAATGTATATGGCACAAGGTGAGGCTGATGTTGCGGTCACTTATTCTGGTGAAGCCGCAGAGGCGATGAGTCATAATTCGCATTTGCGTTATACGGTACCTTCAGAAGGATCCAATGTATGGTTTGATAATATAGTGATGCCAAAGACTGCCAAAAATAAAAAAGCAGCCTATGCTTTCTTGAATTTTATGAACGAGCCAAAGAATGCAGCACAAAATGCTGAATATATTGGATATGCGACACCGAATAAAAAGGCGTTGGCTTTATTACCAAAGTCGATTCGGAATGATCGACAATTTTATCCAGATGATAAAACAATCGCACATTTGCAAGTTTATGATGATTTAGGACAGAAATGGACTGAAAAGTACAATGATGCCTTCTTAGAGTTTAAGATGGTTAATCGTTGATTAATTATAAAAAAATACTAGAAAAGCCTTGCTATTGCAAGGTTTTTCTAGTATTATATACAAGTACGCTTTTGTAAGAGCACGAGTATAAGTGCTCTAAAACACTGGTGTATCAATGTTTAGCAATGATGTTTAAGGTTGCGACACGCGCGGCCGCGTTGCCATGGGCGCGCAAACACAAGCATATGTTGTCGGTTTTTAAACGGAGTTAGCTGGTTTTGAAAATCAACGAGGAGGCACGAAAATGGCACAAAAGAAAATCCGTATCCGCTTGAAGGCATACGAGCACCGTATTTTAGATCAATCAGCAGAAAAGATTGTTGAAACAGCTAAGCGTACGGGCGCTGAAATTGCAGGTCCTATTCCTTTGCCAACAGAACGTACATTGTATACAATTCTACGTTCACCACATAAGCACAAGGATAGCCGTGAACAATTTGAAATGCGCACGCATAAGCGTTTGATTGACATTGTGAACCCAACTGATAAAACAGTTGATTCATTACGTAAGCTTGAATTACCAAGCGGCGTAGCAATCGAAATTAAGTTGTAATTGATATAAATTACGAGAATATATATTAAACTATTGAGGAGTATAGTCATGACTAAAGGTATCTTAGGCCGCAAAGTCGGTATGACTCAGGTTTTCACTGAAACTGGCGAATTAATCGCAGTTACTGCAGTTGAAGCTACACCAAACGTTGTTTTGCAATTAAAAAATGCAGAAACAGACGGATACAGTGCAGTGCAACTTGGTTACCAAGATAAGCGCGAAGTTTTGTCAAACAAACCTGAACAAGGTCACGCTAAAAAAGCAAACACGACCCCTAAGCGCTACATTCGTGAAATCCGTGACGCGGAAGGCGAATTTAACGTTGGGGATGAGATTAAAGTTGATACATTCCAAGCTGGTGATTACGTCGATGTAACTGGTATCACTAAGGGACATGGTTTCCAAGGTGCTATCAAGCGTTTGGGACAATCACGTGGTCCTATGGCTCACGGATCTCGTTACCACCGTCGCCCTGGTTCAATGGGTGCTATCATCAACCGTGTGTTCAAGGGAAAGCTTTTGCCTGGTCGCATGGGTAACAACAAGCGTACAATGCAAAACGTTGCAATCGTACATGTTGATGTTGAAAACAACCTATTGTTGCTAAAGGGTAACGTACCTGGTGCAAACAAGAGTCTATTAACAATTAAGTCTACTGTAAAAGTTAATGCAAAGCATCCTGCAATCAAGATGGCTGGTGTAGAAGCAGCTGCTGCAGACGAAGCTTAATATAAATTATTTAGAAAGGAGAACAATCATGACTAAAGTTGCTGTATTAAAGCAAGATGGTAGCCAAGCTACAGAAATCGAATTGAACGATGCGGTGTTTGGTGTTGAACCAAACAATGCGGTTGTGACAGACGCTGTTTTGATGCAACGTGCTGCACTTCGCCAAGGAACGCACGCTGTTAAAAACCGTTCAGCAGTGAGCGGTGGTGGTAAGAAGCCTTGGAAACAAAAAGGTACTGGACGTGCCCGTCAGGGTTCAACGCGTTCACCACAGTGGCGTGGCGGTGGAGTTGTCTTCGGACCTACACCTCGTTCATACGCTTACCGTATCAACCGTAAATCATATCAATTAGCGTTGAAATCAGCTTTGAGCCAAAAAGTATCAGAAAGCAAGTTACTTGTTGTTGATGCTTTGAGTTTTGAAACACCAAAGACAAAGGCTTTTGGCCAAGTTTTGGCTAACTTGTCAGTTGATTCAAAAGTATTAGTTATCGTTGACGAAGATAATGATAACGCAATCTTGTCAGCTCGTAACTTGAACAATGTACAAGTTATGACAGCTAAGGGTATTAACGTGCTTGACGTGGTAAACGCTGACAAATTAGTGATTGTTCAGTCAGCAATCGAAGAAATCCAAGGAGGTCTTGCCTAATGGATGCACGCGATATTATCCGTCGCCCAATCATCACCGAAGCTTCAATGGCGCAAACAGAAAACAAGCGCTATGTCTTCGAAGTTGATGTGCGCGCTACAAAGCCTCAAATTAAGCAGGCTATCGAATCAATTTTCGATGTACAAATTTCACGTTTGAATACAGCAAACGTACGCGGCAAGAAGAAGCGCCAAGGACGTTATGTTGGTTACACACGTAAGATGAAGAAAGCAACGGTAACGTTGTCACAAGATTCAAAAGATATTCAAATCTTTAACGAAGGTTAATCTTAAAAGGAGGAAAAGACATTGGCTATCAAGAAATACAAGCCAACCTCAAACGGTCGTCGTAATATGACATCTTTGGATTTCGCTGAAATCACAAAGAGTGTACCGGAAAAGAGTTTGTTGGCCAAAAAATCAAAAACTGGCGCACGTAACGCATCTGGTCGTATGACAGTACGTCATCACGCTGGTGGACATAAACAAGCTTATCGTTTGGTTGATTTCAAACGTATTAAGGATGACAAGACTGCTACGGTTAAGGCAATCGAATATGATCCAAATCGTACAGCAAACATCGCTTTGTTAGTATATGAAGATGGTGTTAAGTCATATATCTTGGCGCCTAAGGGACTTAAGGTTGGTGCAAAAATCCAATCTGGTTCTGATGCCGATATTAAGATTGGTAATGCCTTGCCATTAGCTAACATCCCTGAAGGTACTTTAATTCACAATATTGAATTGAAGCCTGGTAAAGGTGGACAGTTGGCACGTTCAGCTGGAACATCTGCTCAAATTTTGGGTAAAGATGGTAAGTATGTGATTGTACGTTTGACTTCAGGTGAAGTTCGTATGGTATTGGCAACAAACCGTGCAACAATTGGTGAAGTTGGTAATGCAGAACATTCATTGGTTAACTGGGGTAAAGCTGGTCGTAACCGTTGGCGTGGTAAGCGTCCACACGTACGTGGATCAGTTATGAACCCTAACGATCACCCACATGGTGGTGGTGAAGGTAAGGCGCCTGTCGGTCGTCCAAGTCCAATGAGCCCATGGGGTAAGAAAACAGCAGGTAAGAAGACTCGTAACGTTAAGAAGCAGTCTTCAAAGCTAATTGTTCGCGGCCGTAAAGGCAAGTAAGGAAGGAGACAAATAATGGCTCGTAGTTTAAAAAAGGGACCATTTGCGGACCCACACTTGCTTAAGAAGATTGACGCACAACAAGACTCTGAAAAGAAGTCTGTGATCAAGACTTGGTCACGTCGTTCAACAATCTTCCCAAGTTTTATCGGCTTTACAATTGCCGTTTATGATGGTCGCAAGCACGTTCCAGTTTATGTACAAGAAGATATGGTTGGTCATAAGTTGGGTGAATTTGTTCCAACTCGTACGTTTAAAGGTCACAAGAACGACGACAAGAAGACCGCTAAATAATAAGGAGGAAATTGAGAAATGGCTGAACAAGTTACTTCAGCTCGCGCGACAGCCAAGATTGTTCGCGTTGCCCCACGTAAGGCACGCTTAGTTCTTGATACACTTCGTCGCAAGAGTGTTAACGAAGCATTTGCAATTTTGCAGTTCCTACCTAACACGTCTTCAGAAGATATTTATAAGGTTTTGAACTCAGCAGTTGCTAATGCTGAAAACAACTTCTCTCTTGATAGAGAAGATCTAATTGTGAAGGAAGCCTTTGCTAACGAAGGACCAACGCTTAAGCGTTTCCGTCCACGTGCCAAGGGTTCAGCTTCACCTATTAACAAGCGTACTAGCCACATCACAATTGTGGTTGCTGAGAAGGAGGCAAAGTAATGGGTCAAAAGATTAACCCTACTGGATTCCGTGTCGGCGTTATTCGCGACTGGGATGCAAAGTGGTTTGCTGACAAGGCTGATTATGCTAACCAACTTCACGAAGATTTGCGTATTCGCAAATTTATCGAAAAGAATTTAGCTGACGCCTCAGTTGATCGCGTTGAAATTGAACGTAGTACAAAGTCACGTGTTGATATTTCTATTCATACTGCAAAGCCAGGAATGGTTATTGGTAAGGGTGGATCTGAAGTTGAAAAGCTTCGTACACAGTTGGCAAAGTTAACAGATGTTGATGAAAAAGGACGTGCCAAGCGCGTGTTTATTAACATTGTTGAAATCAAGAAGCCTGACTTGTCTGCCCACTTGGTTGGACAACAAGTTGCCGGAGACTTGGAACGCCGTGTGGCATTCCGTCGTGCAATGCGTGGCGCTATTCAGCGTGCAACGCGTTCTGGCGCAAAGGGAATCAAGATCATGGTTTCAGGACGTTTGAATGGTGCAGATATTGCTCGTATTGAACAATATACTGAAGGTACAGTACCTTTGCACACATTGCGTGCTGATATTGATTACTCATGGGACGAAGCTGATACAGCTTATGGTCACTTGGGTATCAAGACATGGATTTACCGTGGTGATATCTTGCCTAAAAAGGCAAACAAGACTAATAAGTAAGGAGGGAAGCAAACATGTTAGTACCAAAGCGTGTTAAGTTCCGTCGTGTACACCGTGGCCACATGCGTGGTGAGGCTAAAGGCGGCAAGACTGTAACATTCGGTGAGTATGGTTTGCAAGCTACAACTTCAAGTTGGATTACAAATCGTCAGATTGAAGCTGCTCGTATTGCAATGACACGTTATATGAAGCGTGGTGGTAAGGTTTGGATTAAAATCTTCCCTCACAAGTCATATACATCTAAAGGTGTCGGTGTACGAATGGGTAATGGTAAGGGTGCTCCCGAAGGTTGGGTAGAACCAGTTAAGCGTGGCAAGGTCATGTTTGAAGTTGGTGGCGTTCCAGAAGCAACAGCTCGTGAAGCTTTGCGTTTGGCACAACACAAGTTGCCTGTACGTACGAAAATTGTTACTCGGGAGGCTGAATAATGGCTAAAGCAAGTGAATTAAAGTCATTGTCACTTGCGGATTTGCAAAAGCGCGAAGCCGAATTCAAGGAAGAATTATTCAACCTACGTTTTCAATTGGCTACTGGTCAATTAGAGAATACGGCGCGTATCGCACAAGTTCGTAAGGACATTGCACGGGTAAAAACAGTTATCCGTCAACAAGAATTGGCAACTGCCAAACAATAAGACGAAAGGAAGAAAGCTGAAAGATGAGTGAAGATCGTAATGCTCGTAAGGTTTACCAAGGTCACGTGGTTTCAGATAAGATGGACAAGACAATTACTGTCGCTGTTGATACTTATGTTAACCACCCTACCTATGGTAAGCGCGTTAAGTATACCAAGAAGTTTAAGGCTCATGATGAAAACAACTCAGCCAAGATGGGTGATATTGTTCAAATTATGGAAACGCGTCCATTGTCTGCAACTAAGCACTTCCGTTTGGTAAAGATCGTTGAAGAGGCAGTTATTCTTTAATTCGATTTTTTCAATCGTCGTAATTAATTGCTAATAAGGAGGAAGAACCATGATTCAACAAGAGAGTCGTTTAAAAGTGGCCGATAACTCCGGTGCACGTGAAATCTTGACGATTAAAGTGCTCGGTGGTTCAGGCCGTAAGTTTGCTGGTGTGGGTGACATGATTGTTGCAACTGTTAAGCAAGCTATTCCTGGTGGTAATGTTAAGAAGGGTGACGTCGTAAAGGCAGTCATCGTTCGTACAGTTTCAGATGTTCGTCGTACTGATGGCTCATACATCAATTTTGATGAAAATGCTGCTGTTATTGTGAAGGACGATAAGTCACCAGTTGGTACACGTATCTTTGGTCCTGTTGCACGTGAATTGCGTGACAGTGATTATATGCGTATCGTTTCATTGGCACCAGAAGTGCTCTAATAATGACAAGGAGGAGCCAATCATGTTTGTAAAAACAGGTGATAAGGTTCGCGTCATTGCAGGTAAGGATAAGGGAAAAGAAGGCGTAATTAATAAAATTATTTCTTCTCAAGACCGTGTCGTTGTCGAAGGCGTGAACATCGTTAAGAAGCATCAAAAGCCTTCTAACGAATATCCACAAGGTGGTGTTATCGATATCGAAGCACCTATCCATGTTTCAAACGTGCAATTGCTTGACCCTTCAACTAACGAACCAACTCGTGTTGGTTTTAAAGTAGAAGATGGTAAAAAAGTTCGCGTTGCTAAAAAGTCTGGTAATGTATTAGGCTAATATTCGAAAGGTGAAATCATTTTCATGGCTAACAGTCTTAAAGAAAAATATGTTAATGAAGTTCAACCTGCTTTAATCAAAAAGTTTGATTTCACATCATCAATGCAAGTTCCAAAAATTGATAAAATTGTTTTGAACATGGGTGTTGGTGATGCTGTTTCAAACTCAAAGAACTTAGATGAAGCGGTTGAAGAATTGAAGTTGATTTCTGGTCAAAAGCCAGTTATCACAAAAGCCAAGAAGTCAATCGCTGGTTTCCGTTTGCGTGAAGGTATGTCAATCGGAACCAAGGTAACATTACGTGGTGAGCGTATGTTTGAGTTCTTGGATAAGTTAATTAATGTTTCATTACCACGTGTTCGTGATTTCCGTGGTGTATCATCAAAAGCTTTTGATGGTCGTGGAAATTACACATTAGGTATTCGCGAACAATTGATTTTCCCAGAAATCGATTATGATCAAGTTAATCGTGTTCGTGGTTTGGATATCGTTATTGTTACAACAGCTCAAAACGACGAAGAAGGTCGTGCATTGTTGTCACAATTAGGTATGCCATTTACTAAGTAATAATTAGTTTAAAAACGCAGTGAAGCTCTATAGAGCGATGCGTTTTTAACTATGTTAGAGTAATAATTATTCTCTCATAGTTAAAAGCGGGTCGTAATGTGCGGCTCGCTTAAAAATATGAAGGAGGATATCGATAGATGTCTATGACTGATCCGATTGCAGATTTTTTGACACGTGTTCGTAACGCCAATTTGGCGCATCACGAAGTTGTTGAAGCTCCTGCATCAAAAATTAAGAAGAGCATTGCTGAAATCTTGAAGTCTGAAGGTTTCGTTCGTGATATTGAATATATCGATGACAATAAGCAAGGTGTTATCCGTGTATTCTTGAAGTACGGCGAAGACCGTCAGCGTGTTATCACAGGTATTAAGCGTGTATCAAAGCCTGGCTTACGTAAATATGCCAAGGCTGAAGAACTTCCAAAAGTGTTAAATGGCTTGGGTGTTGCAATTATTTCAACATCAGAAGGTGTTATCACTGATAAGGAAGCTCGTCAAAAGCAAATTGGTGGCGAAGTTATCGCCTACGTTTGGTAATACATCTAAGAAAGGAGACTTACCATGAGCCGTATTGGAAATAAGGCAGTTGCTATCCCTGAAAATGTAGAAATTACACAAAATGGTGCAACTGTTACTGTTAAAGGCCCTAAGGGCGAATTATCACGCGAAATTTCTTCAGCAATTACTTTAAAAGTTGAAGAAACAGAAGCTATCTTTACTCGTTCAAGCGATGACAACCGTACAAAAGCTTTGCACGGTACAACTCGTGCAAACGTTCATAACATGGTTGAAGGTGTTTCAACTGGATTCAAAAAGACTTTGAAGCTAGTTGGTGTTGGATATCGTGCTTCAAAACAAGGCGACAAGCTTGTTTTGAACGTTGGCTATTCACATCCTGTGGAATTCGAAAATCGTGAAGATTTGACTGTTGAAGTGCCAGATTCATTAACTGTTATTGTTTCAGGTATCAGCAAGCAACGTGTTGGTGATCTTGCCGCAGAAATTCGCGCTGTTCGTGCACCTGAACCTTATAAGGGTAAGGGAATTCGTTACGAAAACGAAGTTGTTCGTCGTAAGGAAGGTAAGACAGGTAAGTAATTTATTTTACTTATGTGCCTAACGCATTCATTTATTGATTAAATAATAATCGGCTATATATTAGTCTTTAAGAAAAGGAAAGCACAGCTATGATTTCAAAACCAGATAAGAATAAGCTCCGCGCAAAGCGCCATAAGCGCGTTCGTGGAAAGGTTTCTGGTACTGCTGAGCGCCCCCGTTTGAACGTTTTCCGTTCTAATACAAACATCTACGCGCAATTAATTGATGACGTAGCGGGTGTAACGCTAGCAAGTGCCTCAACACTTGACACAGAAGTTTCAAGTGGTTCAAAAACAGAACAAGCAACAAAAGTTGGTACTTTGATTGCACAACGCGGTCAAGAAAAGGGTATCAGCGATGTTATCTTTGATCGTGGTGGATATTTATATCACGGTCGTGTTCAGGCTTTGGCCGAAGCAGCTCGTGAAAACGGGTTGAAGTTCTAAAGAAAGGAGGAATAAATAATGGTTGAATTCGTTAATCCTAAGTCACTTGGTGAATTAGAAGAAAACGTTGTTGCTATTAACCGTGTTACAAAAGTTGTCAAGGGTGGACGTCGTTTGCGTTTTGCTGCCTTGGTAGTTGTTGGTGACAAGGATGGACACGTTGGATTTGGTACTGGTAAAGCACAAGAAGTACCTGAAGCAATCCGTAAAGCTGTTGAAGATGCTAAGCGTAAGTTGATTACTGTTCCAACAGTTCAGACAACTATTCCTCATGAAGTACTTGGTGAATGGGGCGGCGGTAAGATTTTGGTTAAGCCCGCCGAAGAAGGTTCTGGTGTTGCTGCCGGTGGTGCAGCACGTGCCGTAATGGAACTTGCAGGTATTGCTGATGTGACTGCCAAGTCATTGGGTTCAGCAACTCCTGTTAACGTTGTTCGTGCAACTTTCGATGCTTTGATTAGCTTGAAAGATGCTGAAGAAGTAGCAAAGTTGCGTGGTGTTTCTTTGGAACACTTAGCTGAATAAGGAGCGATAATATGGCTGATTTAAAAATCACTTTGATCAGAAGTGCGGCTCATCGCTTACCTAAGCAACGTGCGATTGTTAAGTCACTTGGCTTAGGTCGCGTTAATAGTTCAGTGGTGAAGCCTAATAACGAAGCTACTCGTGGTGCAATTTTCCATATTGCACACTTAGTTAACGTTGAAGAAGTTAAATAATTTAACTAAAAAGTTACTCACTAAAATAGGAGGTACCGAAAATGAAGTTGAATGAATTACAACCAGCTGAAGGTTCACGTCAAGTACGTAACCGTGTTGGCCGTGGTACATCATCTGGTAACGGTAAAACAGCCGGACGTGGTCAAAAGGGTCAAAAGGCTCGTGGTAAGACACGTTTGGGATTTGAAGGTGGTCAAATGCCTTTGTACCGTCGTATTCCAAAGCGTGGATTTACAAATATTTCACGTAAAGAATACGCAGTTGTTAATTTGGACAAGTTAAACAGCTTTAATGATGGTGATGAAGTAACACCAACACTTTTGATTGAAAACGGTATTGTTAAAAACCAAAAGTCAGGTGTTAAAATTCTTGCTGTTGGTCAACTTGAAAAGAAGTTAACAGTTAAAGCACATAAGTTCTCAGCTGCCGCAGTTGCTGCAATTGAACAAGCCGGTGGTTCTACTGAGGTGATTTAATGCTTAGCACGTTATTTAATGCAGTACGTGAGAAAGATATTCGAAAGAAGTTGGGATGGACATTTTTGATTCTGTTTGTCTACAGAATAGGGACACATATTACAGTTCCTGGTGTTGATCCTGCTGCTTTGACGAATATGGCCAATTCTGGGTTAATGAATATATTAAACATATTCTCTGGTGGCGGCTTGATGAATTACTCGTTGTTTGCAATGGGTGTTTCACCATACGTGACGGCACAAATTGTTGTGCAACTTTTGCAATTAGATATCGTGCCTCGCTTTGTGGAATGGAGTAAGCAAGGTGAAGTTGGAAGACGAAAGTTGAACAACGCCACACGATGGTTGACCCTTGTACTTGCTTTTGTCCAATCTGTAGGTATAACAGCTGGATTTAATTCACTGTCAGCATACGGATTGGTGAGTCAAACTAATAGTTTGAGTTCATTTGTGATTATTGGATCAGTAATGACAATTGGAACAATGTTTGCAGTTTGGCTTGGCGAAATGATTACTGAAAAAGGATTAGGAAACGGTGTTTCCATGGTCATTTTTGCAGGTATTATTTCACAAGTACCATCTGGCTTATATGAGCTCTTTAAGGAGAATATATTAGAAGCCAGTGCAAATGAAAAAGTAAACGGTTGGGTGTTTATGATTGTGTTACTCATTGCGATTGTCTTAGTCATTGCAATTGTGACATGGTTCTATGAAGCCACTCGCCGATTACAGATGCAGTATACGCGATCAGCAGCAGCATATGGGAGTGAAGCCTATTTGCCACTGAAGGTCAATGTATCTGGTGTGATACCGGTTATCTTTGCATCATCATTTATTTCAACACCACAAACCGTCTTATTTGCTTTCCAGGATAAATACAGTTCGGCAGGATGGTATCAAGTGATGCAACAGTTGTTTAGTATGACAACTGTACCAGGTGCTATATTATATACTGTTCTAATTATCGTCTTTACTTATTTTTATGCCTTTGTTCAAGTTAATCCTGAAAAGCTATCTGATAATTTACAGAAGCAGGGTGCTTATATTGTAAGTATTCGCCCCGGAAAAGAAACAAAAGCCTTTGTTTCGCAATTACTACTTAATTTGAGTTTTGTTGGTTCTTTGTTCTTGGGATTCGTAGCATTAGTGCCATTAATCGCTGGAGATATTTGGGGGCTAAACGAACGCATTGGATTAGGTGGTACTAGCTTACTGATTACTATTGGTGTTGCACTAGATTTGATTCGTCAAATCGATGGATTAATGCAAAAGCGTAATTATATTGGATTTATTAAAAAGGAACAATTAGCAGCTCGGGAGGCAACTAATGGCTAAAAATTTGATTTTATTGGGTTTGCCAGGTGCCGGTAAAGGTACTGAAGCAGATCTTATAGTAAAGGACTATCCACTTGTTCATATTAGTACGGGCGATATTTTCCGTGCTAACTTGGCAAATGACACTGATCTTGGCCAAAAAGCAAGAGCTTTTATGGACGCAGGTGATTTAGTTCCAGATGAAATTACTAATGCAATGGTTGCTGATCGATTAGAAAAAGATGATGTCGAAGCCGGCTTTATGCTAGATGGTTATCCTAGAAATGAAGCACAAGCAATTTTCTTAGATCAATATTTAGCTGAAAACGGCAAGAAAATTTCGGCAACTATTTATTTCGAAGTTTCTGATGATATTTTGCGTGAAAGATTACTTGGACGTGGACGTGAAGACGATACACCAGAAGTAATTGACAATCGCTTAGCTGTTAATAAAGCAGCAAACTTGCCTTTGGTAGATTATTATCAAAAGTCAGGTGTGTTACATGCAATTAATGGTGGTCGCGAAGTTAACGACGTGTATCATGATGTGAAAAAAGTTTTAGATAGTTTGGATTAATTCATTTCTAAACACTAAAAATATTGAATATCATTGTTTTTTCTGGTAGAATATGCTAGTTGGACACTGTCATTTGATATAACATGAAGCACAGGAGGTTAAGTGCGTGGCCAATGATGTCATCGAAATTGAAGGTAAAGTAAAAGAAACATTACCTAATGCAATGTTCCAAGTACAACTTGAAAATGGTGCGGTTATTTTGGCGCATGTATCTGGTAAGATTCGTAAGAATTTTATCCGAATATTGCCAGGAGATCGTGTTACTGTTGAAATGTCACCTTACGACTTAACGAAGGGTCGTATTACGTATCGTTTCAAATAGGCGATTGAAATAATCAGTTAACCGAATAGGAGGAATAGATTATGAAAGTACGTCCATCAGTTAAAAAGATGTGTGATGCTTGTCGTGTTATCAAGCGTAATGGTCGCACAATGATTATTTGCTCAGCTAACCCTAAGCATAAGCAACGTGCAGGCAAGTAAAAATAAAATCAATTAAGGTTTAGCCTTAATTACATACTATAAGGAGGTAAATTGTTATGGCTCGTATTGCAGGTATAGATTTGCCACGTGACAAGCGTATTGTCATTGGCTTAACTTACATTTACGGAATCGGTAATACTACAGCACAGAAGGTCTTAACAGAAGCAAAAGTTTCTGAAGATGTTCGTGTACGTGATTTAACTTCTGATCAAGAAGATGCTATCCGTGCAGCTGTGGACCAATTGAACTTACAATTGGAAGGTGATTTGCGTCGTAAGATATCACTTGATATCAAGGGATTGCAAGAAATCGCTGCTTACCGTGGCATTCGTCATCGTAAGGGCTTACCAGTTCGTGGACAAAACACGAAAAATAATGCCCGTACACGTAAAGGCCCAGCTAAAGCAATTGCTGGTAAGAAGAAGTAATTATTTTTTAATAGGATAGGAAACTATTCTTACATAAATATAATGACCTTTTTCTGCAGTCATCCTCACCGATACTGCAAATGATTATCGTAACCATTAGTTACGTATTGTTGATTATATAAAGTATAATCCGAGAAATTATAGATAAAGTATTGAAAAGGAGGCAGATAGATGGCAGGTCGTACAACGCGTAAGCGCCGTGTGAAAAAGAATATTGAAACTGGTGTGGCTCACATCCATTCAACGTTTAATAACACCATCATCATGATTACAGATGTTCAAGGTAACGCAGTTTCTTGGTCATCAGCCGGTGCACTTGGCTTCAAAGGAAGTCGTAAGTCAACACCGTTCGCAGCTCAATTAGCTGCTGAAGCAGCAGCTAAAAGTGCCATGGAACAAAACATGCGCACTGTTGCGGTAACTGTTAAAGGACCTGGTTCAGGTCGTGAATCAGCTATTCGCGCTTTGGCAGCTGCAGGCTTGGAAGTGACATCAATTAAAGATGTTACCCCAGTACCACACAACGGTTCACGTCCACCAAAGCGTCGTCGTGTTTAATCGAATTTCATTGCTCTTGCTGTGAAAGAAGGGGTAAATAATTAACAGATGATTGAATTTGAAAAGCCAAACATTCATAACATCGAAGAGGATGCCCGCTACGGCAAGTTTGTTGTAGAGCCTCTTGAGCGTGGCTATGGTACGACTCTTGGTAATTCCTTGCGTCGCATCTTGTTGTCATCGCTTCCAGGCGCAGCCGTTAATACGGTCCAGATTGATGGCGTTGTCCACGAGTTTTCGACTGTGGATGGCGTTGTTGAGGATGTTACTCAACTAATTTTAAATTTGAAAAAAGTTGTGCTAGCTATTGATTCTGATGAAGAAAAAAGCCTTGAAATTGATGTTCAAGGTCCAGCAGAAGTTACTGCCGCTGATTTACAGGGCAGTGCTGATATTGAAGTTTTGAATCCAGAATTGCACTTAGCTACTGTAGCAGCAGGTAAGTCATTGCATATGACAGTCACGGCAGTAAAGGGTCGTGGTTATTCATCAGCTGATGAAAACAAGCAATTGCGTGATGAAATGCCAATCGGCGTTTTGGCGGTTGATTCAATTTATACACCAATTGAACGTGTTAATTATCAAGTTGAGAATACTCGTGTTGGTCAACGTGATGATTATGACAAGCTCACTTTTGATATTTGGACAAATGGTTCTATCAAGCCAAGTGATGCTTTGAGTTTAGGTGCGAAGATTTTATCTGAACATTTGAATTTGTTCACTGATATTTCTAGTGTTGCTGCAGAGACTGAAGTAATGGTAGATGTTGAACAAACAGTTTCTTCTGTACAGGATTCTGCACCAATTGAAGATTTAGATTTATCAGTTCGTTCTTATAATTGTCTTAAACGGGCCGGCATTAACACCATATCGGAGTTGACTGATCGTTCTGAAGCCGACATGATGAAAGTACGTAATCTCGGTCGGAAATCACTTGATGAAATCCAAGAAAAGCTCATTGAAATGGGTCTTGGATTTCGCAAGGAAGATTAACGCATGACTTTAAACTACTAATACAAAGGAGGATTCACCAATGACATATCGTAAGTTGGGTCGTACAAGCTCACAACGTAAAGCGATGTTGCGTGATTTGACTACTGATTTACTAATTAATGGTCGTATTACAACAACTGAAGCTCGCGCAAAAGAAGTTCGTAAGACTACTGATCAAATGATTACATTAGGTAAGCGCGGTGATTTGTCAGCACGTCGTAAGGCTGCTGCATTCGTTCGCAATGAAGTTGCTGATGTTATCGAAAATGATGATAATGTAAAGGTACAAACAGCTTTACAAAAGTTGTTTGATGATGTTGCACCCCGTTTCGCAGAGCGTAATGGTGGGTATACACGAATTCTCAAGACTGTCCAACGTCGTGGCGATGCCGCTCAATTGGTCATCTTGGAACTCGTTGACTAATCATTATTAAAATAAAAACGTATTGCTAATAAGCAATACGTTTTTTTATTGATGTCGATGAAGTAATCTGGTATTTAATAACTGTAATTGTTGTTTGATTTTGGTATCAGGCAATGATTCAATTAAAGCATTTAATTGCTCGTTATTGTGCATCAATAAATCATTTAATTGTTCAATAGCATGCGCGTTAACAACAAGTTCATGTAATTGATTTAATTGCGTTGGCGTGATGGCATCACGTAGTGCAAGAAGTTTTTTTAAGTCATTACGTTTTGTCTCATCTTGCAAGGCAAACAATATGGGAGCGGTGTAGATACCATTTTGTATATCTTGACCAGTTGGTTTACCTAATGCGAGGTTATCACCTAATTCAGAAAAATCTAAATAATCATCTAATAATTGAAATGTCATACCCATAGTTTCGCCAATTTTTTGCATTAAATCGCGAAAGTTGTTGATTTCGTCATTTGGACGACTCATTATACCAAATAACGTACTCATTCTAAACAGCGCAGCTGTTTTACCTTTAATTTGAAGAAGATACTCGTCAAAAGTCATATCTAGTCGATAACGATTTTGTTTTTGTGATAATTCACCAAATAGTATTTCTTTTAAGGACTCATTTGCGTACTGATTAACTTCAATATTATTAACCTTGTTAAGCAAAGTAAACATACCAGTCAGTAAATAATCACCCGAATAAACGGCGGTATCCTTACCAAAACGTGTTTGTATGCTTGTCTGACCGCGCCTTAACTTAGATTCATCAATAATATCATCATGAATAAGTGTCGCTAAGTGAAGTAATTCGACACTAGCACCCAATGTAATAGCATTTTCATTGTAAGCTTCATCAGTTAACTCAGAAAATAGTAATGTTAATGCAGGTCTAACAAGTTTACCAGCGTTTAATTGTGATTTGATCGCAGTGTCAATATCTTTGAAGCCAATTGTCCAACTACTAGAAACTTGCTGAAGCACTAATTCTAGTGGTTTTTTTAATTCTGGAAATTCATCCCAAATTATTGGCAATGTAGGTGACGTCGCCATAGTTTTCTCTTTTCAACTCTTTATGTACGGAATGTAGCATCACTGCCACACTCTATCATTATAACTTATTTATGAATTTCATCGTAGTATGATTTTGCTTTACCATACCATAATTGACCAAACCATTTTTGGAGTAAAGGTACAACAAAGAAATCTAAACCAATACCACGGCCGGATCCATTCATGATGGCAAGGCTACCTAAGATTAAGAACCAATGGATGACATCAAAACCATTCATTGCCCAAGCACTAATTGCCAAAATGATTGAAACTAAACCAAGGGGCCAAGTGAATAGGCCTAAAATCAAACCAGAACCAACGATAAGTTCTAAGAAACTGGCAATACCTTGTTGCCAGAAGAGGTCGTTCATACCGGTATTTAGATTGCCAAGTGCTGCTAGGATCCAGAAAACACCGAGTAATAGACGTAGCGGGGTTGCCCACAAAACGTTACCTAAGCGAGAAATTGTACCTCTAAATGGATTACGGCCATTTTCAGTACGGAAGAATTCATCCAAAGTATAGTTGAAAATAGAATACGCAGAACGAATTTGAGAATAGAAATACAAGTTAATGGCGTGTTTAGCCATACCGGCCATAAAGCCAGAAATGTTGATATTCTTTAAAAGACTGGCAACTGTATAATGTGAACCGATCGATACAGCAAATCCGTGATATTTCACAACATCGGTGAATGTCTTACGTGAACCTAATCCTAAGTCAGCTAATATATTAATGACTGCTGTTTTCGCGGCATTCTCTGCACCTTCAACAGTTTGTGGCACCGGACCAGTTGTCTTATCGACATAAGACAAAGTATCACCGGCAACATAAATATGTTCCTCTGCACTGTCGTCATCTGAAGTAGCGCGCATATAATCATCTGCTTCAATACGACCACCACGGCCATATTTGAATCCCCAATCAGAGATGAATGATTTAGCTTTAACACCAGCTGTCCAAATTAATGAACGCGTGGCTAAGCGTGAACCATCTGCAAACGTAATACCGGTTTCATCAACTGATGTAACACGTGAATCGGTGCGAATATCAACACCGTGTTCAGTCATATAACGGTATGCTTTGTCAGCTAATTTACGATCTTTTAGCATATTTAAAATCTGTGGTGAGGCTTCTAACATGACAAGTTTAATTTCATTCTCATCAAGCTTGTAAGTCTTAGCGAGGACCTTACGTTGCTCAATGAACTCACCCATTAATTCAGTTCCTGTGAACCCAGAACCAACAACAGCTATTGTTAGCATCTGTTCACGCTTAACTGGATCTAATTCCGCAGCCCCTTGACCAACGGTGTTTTCAATATGATTACGAATGGTTAGAGATTCTTCCATTGACCATAGTTCAAATCCGTGTTCTTTAACGCCAGGGGTACCAAAGTCATTGGATTGGCCACCGACAGCTAAGATTAACTTTTCGTAGGGGACATCACCTTGGGTTGTACTGACGATTCGTTTAGATTTATCAACACCATTAACTTCGGCAGTTAAAAGCTTAACGTTTTTATGTTGGTAAAAGAGATGTTCTAGATCTTCTTGGACATGTTGTGGTGCCACACGTTGTGAGGCCACTTCATGTAATTCTGTCATATAAGTAAAGTAAGAATGTTTGTCGATAAGGATAATGTCATAATCTTTTTGTGACTTTAACTTATGAGATAGGAGTTTGGCTGCAAAAACACCACCAAACCCCGCACCGACGACAACAATGTTCTTTTTTGGCATGATAAAAACTCTTCCTTTGTGAAAAATGTAATATGATAATAGTAAAGCCAATACAATTATAGCGCTATAAAAGCTATTTTAAAAGAATTATCGCTTGAAAAGTTTGTGAAAGTAGCTTTACATTTTATTACGGCCTATACGATAATATTATGATAAAATAATAGCTAATGGAAAATGCGATTAAGATTAACAATTTAACATATCAGTACCAAAATCAGACGACGTTATTTCAGGATTTTAATTTAACGATTGATCCTGGACAGTGGGTGGCTTTGGTCGGCCATAATGGCTCTGGCAAGTCGACTTTAGCAAAATTAATTATGGGGTTGTTAACGCCAACACAAGGTGGAATTACCGTATTCAATCAAGTTTTATCTGAATCAACGGTTAATGACGTTCGTAGCCAAATTGGTATGGTTTTCCAAAATCCAGATAACCAATTTGTTGGTGCTACCGTCGCTGATGATGTGGCATTTGGTTTAGAGAATAATGAAATTGATACAAAACTCATGCCAAAAATGATTGCTAAAACGCTCGAAATTGTCGGGATGTCTGAATATCAGGATCGAGAACCACATACGTTATCTGGTGGTCAAAAGCAACGCGTAGCACTAGCTAGTGTGCTCGCTTTACAACCTAAAATCATTATTTTAGATGAGGCGACGGCAATGCTTGATCCTGAAGGACGGCAGGCAGTAATGGCAACACTGACACAGTTAAAAGAGCAGTTTGGTGATGCATTAACTTTGGTGACGATTACGCATGACATGGATGAGGCAGCACTAGCTGATCGCGTAGTTGTGATTAATGATGGACAATTGATTTTAGATGGTACACCCGCGCAAGTCTTTTCAGAAGCAGACGTTTTGCATCACAACGGGTTGGGCTTACCTTTTTCTGGTGAAGTAGTTGCGCATTTGAATCAAAAACCCCAAAAATACTTAAATGAAAGTGAATTAATTTCTTGGCTATCAACTTCCAACAAGTAAATTTTAGTTATGGTGCAGGGACGTCACTTGAACAGCCGATCCTATTTGACATCACGGCGAACTTTCCAACAGGGCAAGTGACGGCTGTAGTTGGTCAGACTGGATCAGGGAAATCGACACTGATTCAGCATATTAATGGTTTATTGTTGCCCACTGAAGGGCAGGTAACCGTTGCAGATCACCACATCACCGCAAACACTAAAGAAAAAGAATTGATGCGCATTCGTGAAAAGGTTGGCATGGTATTTCAATTTCCAGAAAATCAACTGTTTGCAAATACTGTTCTGGAAGATGTGATGTATGGGCCAATTAATTTTGGATACAGTCGATCTGATGCCAAAAACGCCGCAGAAATTGCCCTAAAGCGTCTAAATGTATCTGAGACGCTATGGGAGAAATCTCCGTTTGAACTATCGGGTGGGCAAATGCGGCGTATTGCCATTGCTGGTGCGTTGGCTAGTAATCCTGATATCGTTGTTTTGGACGAACCTGCAGCCGGGCTAGACCCTAGGGGTCAACAAGAATTATTAAATTTGGTTATTGAATTAAAGACGTTGAATAAAACAGTGATTTTAATTTCACATCAAATGGATCATGTGGCTCAAATTGCAGATCAGGTCATTGTTATGCATGAAGGTAAAGTGGCAGCGCAAGAAGCGCCAGAACAATTGTTTAATCGTGATATACAATGGTTTACTGACATGAAGTTGGATTTACCAAAAGCTGGGCAATTTGCCGAAAAGCTTAGACAGCAAGACTGGCAGTTTGAGCAAAGGCCGTTAACCATTAAAGCATTAACAGATCTCATTAATTCTAGGGGGACAACGCATGGGTAATATTATGATTGGTCGTTTCGTTCCTGGAAAGTCAGTCGTTCATCAGTTAGATCCTCGAACAAAAATTATTGGTACTTTTGTATTCATCTTGCTCATGTTATGGGCAAATACGTGGTCAACTTATCTAGTAGCGGCGATATTTGTCTGGTTCACTATTTTATTAACGCAACAACCGCTTAAAATGTATATTGATGGTTTAAAGCCAATCTTTTGGCTACTAGCCTTCACAATTGTGTTGCAGATATTTTTCACTGGGGGTACACCGGTATTACTACATTTTGGTTTTATTAAAGTTACCCTGCCTGGTGTGATTAATGCTTTGTTTGTCATGTTTCGTTTTGTTTTAATTATTTTAATGTCGACAATTATGACATTGACAACACCACCCACCAGTATTGCAAATGCGCTAGAATCGCTATTAAAACCATTAAAATCGCTTAAAGTACCAGTTGCAGAAATGGCTTTGATGCTTTCAATTGCTTTACGTTTTGTACCATTATTAATGGATGAGACACAAAAAATTATGAATGCTCAAAAATCACGAGGTATGAGTTTTTCAACAGGTGGGCCGGTGAAACGTGCTAAGGCGATTGTACCACTACTGATTCCGCTGTTTGTTGGTGCCTTACAACGCGCACTAGACTTAGCTAATGCCATGGAAGTCCGGGGATTTAAAGATGCCGAGCATCGTACTAAATATCGCATTTTAAAATATAAAAAACAGGATTATCAAGCTTTTGCAAGTTTACTTCTGTTTTCTATTATTTTCTTTTCAGTTTTGTATTTAATTTAATTTGACTTATTTTAAAGGCGGACGCACTAAGCGTCTTTTTTAGAGTACAAAGGAGTATGAGTATGCCGCGTTATAAAGCAATTGTAAGTTATGATGGTTCAGGATTTTTTGGTTTTCAAGTACAAAATGATGTGCGAACAGTTCAAGGAGAGCTCAACAAAGTCGTCAATCAGATGGCCAAAAATCCAGCAACACCAATTCGTGTCATTGGTGCTTCTCGAACAGATACTGGTGTGCATGCACTTGGACAAGTTATTAATTTTGACTTGCCGTTTAATATACCTGCAGCTAGTGTACGCAAAGGGTTGAATACTTTATTGCCACGTGACATTATGATTCGAGAGGTTGAAATTGTTAACGATGACTTTCATGCGAGATTTAATTCGCATCATAAGAGATATTTTTATCGTTTATCAACGCAAGATTTTGTCGATCCATTTAAGCGGAAATATGCTGGTCATTTTCACTGGCCATTAGATATTCAACGCATTGAGAAAGCGTTACCTGACTTATTGGGAGAACATGATTTTGCGAGCTTTGCGGCTTCTGGTAATCAAACTCAAACAACAATCCGTCGGATTACACGTGCCGACATTATTAATAAGCCTGATGAACAGGAAATTGTTTTTATATTTGAAGGCAACGCCTTTTTGTATAATCAAATTCGTATTATGGTTGGTGTTTTATTGGAAATTGGGACAGGGAAGCGACCAGTTCATGATATTCAACGCTTAATTGAAGTCAAAGATCGTTCGCAAGCACGTTTTACGGCAGCTGCGGCCGGCCTATATCTAGATGAAATTAGCTATAGTTAAAAAATAATAATAATATAATGATAGTTATAATCAGTGGTTTCAACGGTAACTTGAAAATAAATTAATAATTGTGTATAATAGTCTCATTATATTTTAAAGTTGGAGAAAATTTATGGGCATATGGCAACGCATCATCAAAAAGAATTCGCCAGATAGATATTTAGCATCAGATAAACATTTACATCGCGTGTTAGGCGTTAAAGATTTCTTGGCGCTGGGCGTCGGAACAATTGTATCAACATCCATTTTCACCTTACCAGGTGTCGTAGCAGCGCAGCATGCTGGACCAGCTGTAATATTGTCATTTTTGGCAGCAGCCATTGTCGCAGGCTTCGTTGCCTTGGCGTATGCTGAAATGGCATCAACTATGCCATTTGCGGGATCAGCCTATTCATGGATTAACGTCATTTTTGGCGAAGTATTTGGTTGGATTGCCGGTTGGGCCTTATTGGCTGAATATTTCATTGCTGTCGCATTCGTGGGATCAGGGTTATCGGCTAACTTCCGTGCAGAATTGGCAATGCTAGGTCTTAAAGTACCCGATAACTTGGCGGGCGCACTCGATACACATGGGCTATTTGGTTGGTCCGAATCAATTTCTGGTCCTAGTGGTGGGGTTGTTGACTTAGTTGCCATTGTTGCAATTCTTATTGTCGCAGTTTTGTTATCACTTTCAGTATCTTCTACATCACGTGTTGAAATGATATTAGTAATTGCTAAAGTTATTGCAGTGCTAATCTTCATTGTTGTTGGTTTAACCGCTGTACACCCTGCTAACTATCACCCATTCATTCCAGCACCAAGTACTAATCCTGATGGCACACCATTTGGTGGTTGGGCTGGAATCCAAGCTGGTGTCGCAATGATTTTCTTGGCTTATATCGGATTTGATTCGATTGCAGCCAATTCAGCTGAAGCTAAAAATCCGCAAAAGACAATGCCACGTGGTATTTTGGGATCATTAGTTATTGCCGTTTCATTATTCTCAGCCGTTTCCTTAGTTTTGGTGGGAATGTTTAAATATACGAACTATAAAGACAATGCGGAACCTATTGGTTGGGCATTGCGTGAAGCTGGATTTGGTGGTGTGGCCACAGTTGTACAAGGTATTGCCGTAATCGGAATGTTTACTGCCTTGATTGGTATGATGATGGCAGGTTCACGTTTGCTTTACTCATTCGGTCGAGATGGCTTATTACCTAAATCATTGGGTACGTTGAATAAGAAAGGCTTACCTAATAATGCACTACTTGTATTAACAATTGTTGCAGTGATTATTGGTGGTGTCTTCCCATTCACTTTCTTGGCACAATTGATTTCTGCAGGAACATTAATTGCGTTTATCTTTGTTTCATTTGGTATTTATGCATTACGTAAACGAGAAGGTGTTGACTTACCAGAAGCCGGTTTTAAAATGCCAGGGTACCCTGTTACGCCTGCCATTGCTGGTTTGCTGAGCATGTGGGTTTTCTCAGGATTAAGTAGAGATGCACAACTTTATGCCGGTGTCTGGTTCATAATTGGATTATTAGTTTACTTGTTATATGGTGTACGACACAGTAAGCAAAATGGTTAAATAACGGTCAAACAGTCAGTTTACAAACTGGCTGTTTTTGTTTTCAATTGAGGAGAAATGGTATGTCTAATAATGAACGTATTTTAGCTCAAGAAAATCAAGATCTAGCAAAAACAGCACGCATTAAATACTATGATATTGTGCTTGAAAAAGGTGCCGGCGCCATCATTACTGATGTAGATCATCATCAATATATTGATCTATTAGCCAGCGCAAGTGCAACCAATACAGGTCATTCACACCCTAAAGTTGTTCGAGCAATTCAAGAACAAGCTGCCAAGTTGATACAATATACACCTGCGTATTTTGCTAACACAACGACAGCTACATTAGCACAACGGTTAGTTCAATTGGCACCGGGAGATGGTGATAAAAAGGTAGCATTTGGTAATTCAGGTTCAGACGCTAATGATGCCATTATAAAGTTTGCGCGTGCTTATACTGGTCGTTCTTACATTGTTAGTTTTACTGGTGCTTATCATGGATCAACATTTGGATCAATGTCAGTTTCTGGTGTGAGCTTGAACATGTCCAGAAAAATGGGACCGTTATTACCTGATATTGTTAAGGTACCTTATCCTGACCAAAATCAGCGCTTGGATGGGGAAGATGATGATACCTTTTCAAAACGTTTATTTGAACAATTCAAATTACCCTTTGAAACTTACTTACCAGCTGAAGAAGTGGCATTGGTTCTAATTGAAGCCATTCAAGGAGATGGTGGCATCGTTAAAGCACCCCAGCAATATATGGATTTAGTTTATGAATTTACACGTCAGCATGGTATTGTGTTTGCTGTTGATGAGGTGAATCAGGGATTAGGCCGTACTGGTAAAATGTGGAGTATTGATCATTTCGGCATTGTACCTGATATGATGAGCATTGGTAAATCGATTGCTAGTGGCTTACCGTTGAGTGCGGTTATTGGTCGACGCGATATTATGGATAGTTTAGATGCACCAGCTAATTTATATACAACCGCTGGAAATCCTGTCACATCTGCAGCGGCTTTAGCAACACTAGACGTTATAGAAGAAGAACATTTGATTGAACGTTCAGCACGACTAGGCCAGATTGCTGAGACATTTTTCCATCAAATGGCAGCGCAGTATACTTTTATTGGGGATGTTCGTTTTTATGGTTTAAATGGTGGCGTCGATATTGTCAATCAAGCAGGAGAAGCAGATGTTGAGGCAACAACTAAAATCATTTATCGTGCTTTTGAACTTGGTGTGATTATCATTAGTTTAAGAGGCAATATTTTACGTTTTCAACCGCCATTGGTCATAACGGAAGAAGAGCTCAATCAGGCATTAACCATATTGGCGCAAGTATTTGATGAGTTAAATGCACATCAGCTAGCGCTACCTGAATCTGATAATCATATTGGTTGGTAAGTGTGATAGAATAGACAACAGTAGAATAATTTTCTGTGAGAATTATTTTTAATCGTTGGATATATAGGTAAGTTAGTTGACATTCAGAAATGTACCGGTAGCTGTGAGGTGCACAATAGCTTACTTATGCTCCCAACGAAAAAGTGTGCTCATCCACACCGCGTCTCAGCGTTATGAGTTTTAAGGTAAATGACAAACAACGTCTTTGCAAAGTGCGGTGGTACCACGGTAACACGTCCGCATCTTATGCAGAGGCGTTTTTTAATATTTAAGGAGATTAGCTGATATGAAAGAATTATCATCGGCAGAGATTCGCCAAATGTTTTTGGATTTCTTTGCGTCTAAAGGTCATGAAATCGTACCTTCAAAAAATTTGATTCCGGTTGACGATCCAACATTGTTGTGGATTAATTCAGGAGTTGCAACATTAAAAAAATATTTTGATGGTTCAGTCGTACCAAAGAATCCACGCATTACGAATGCGCAAAAAGCGATTCGAACAAATGATATTGAAAATGTTGGTAAAACAGCACGACATCATACATTGTTTGAAATGATGGGCAACTTTTCGGTAGGCGATTACTTTAAAAAAGAGGTCATTCCTTGGGCGTGGGAATTGTTAACAAGTCCAGAATGGTATGGATTGGATAAAGAAAAGCTTTATGTCACAGTATACCCACGAGATAAAGAAGCTAAGACGATTTGGGAAAATGATACTGATTTGCCAGCCGGACATGTCTATGAAGTCGAAGATAATTTTTGGGATATTGGTGAGGGACCTTCAGGCCCTGACTCAGAGATTTTCTTTGATAGAGGACCAGCATTCCAAGATTTGCCGGATGATGATCCTGAAATGTATCCAGGTGGTGAGAATGAACGTTATTTGGAAATCTGGAATATTGTGTTCTCGCAATTTAATCATTTACCTGGTCTGACAGATAATACGCAATATCCAGAATTACCACATAAAAACATTGATACAGGGATGGGACTAGAGCGTTTAGTTTCTGTATTCCAAAATGGTCGCACTAATTTTGATACTGATTTGTTTTTGCCAATTATTCGTGCAACTGAAAAATTGACAGATAAAGTTTACGATACAACACAAGATTCAGAAACGAATACAAGCTTTAAAGTGATTGCAGATCATATTCGTGCTGTTACCTTTGCCATTGGTGACGGTGCCCTTCCTTCAAATGAGGGACGTGGATATGTTATTCGTCGCCTCATTCGTCGAGCTGTATTACATGGCCGTAAATTAGATATTCAAGGTGAATTTTTGTCAGGACTAGTGCCGATTGTTGCGGATATTATGGCTAGTTATTATCCTGAAGTAAAAGAAAACACAGATAAAATTCAAAAAATCATTGCCCGTGAAGAAAAGCGTTTTAATCAAACTTTGACTGGTGGTTTGGCTTTATTGCGTGATGTGATTGCTGAAGCAAAAGCTAGTGGTGAAAAGCGTATTAGTGGTGCGGCAGCCTTTAAGTTATCGGATACCTACGGTTTTCCATTGGAATTAACACAAGAGCAGGCAGCGGATGCTAATCTTGATGTAGACGTTGTAGGCTATAATCAAGCTTTGCAAGAGCAAAAAGAGCGTGCGCGTGCTGCACGTTCAAATGATAAGTCAATGGGTGTTCAAAATGCAGTACTAACCGATTTGCATGTACCATCAGAATATGTCGGTTGGACACAAACTGAGGTAAAGCAGGCAACAATTGCAGCTATTGTTGGGCAAGATACACAAGGTATTGATGCCTTGCTGGATACGGCAACGGCTGGAGAGACTGTGCAGGTTATTTTTGATCAGACACCATTTTATGCTGAGATGGGTGGGCAGATTGCCGATCAAGGAGACGTGCTATTTGAAAATGAAGTCATTGCACAAGTTGTGGACGTACAACGTGCACCTAATGGTCAACATTTACACACGGTAACGGTTACCAAAGATTTTCAAGTTAATGATATTGTTGACTTACAAGTTGATATGGCACGCCATATTGCGGTATCAAAGAATCATACGGCGACACATATGCTGGACCAAAGCTTACGTCTTATAATAGGTGGCGATGTTCATCAAGCTGGTTCACTAGTCGAGCCTGATTATTTACGTTTTGATTTTACTAATGATGGACCAGTTGATGCAACACAGTTACTAGCCATTGAGGATCTCGTGAATGAAAAAATCGCCGAAAATCTACCTATTTCTTGGGTTGAAACAGATATTGAAACGGCACAGAAGATGGGAGCAGTTGCTGTCTTTGGTGAAAAATATGGCGAAACGGTTCGTGTTGTTTCAATTGGTGATTTTAATAAAGAATTTGATGGTGGTACGCATGCCAAGTCGACAGCAGAATTAGGTCTCTTCAAAATTGTGAGTGAGTCTGGTATCGGTGCTGGTATCCGTCGTATTGAAGCGGTTACGGGATTGGTTGCTTTACAACAGTATCGTGAAGAATCAGATACTTTAAAGGCGATTGCAGCTGATTTGAAGGTGCAAAAACCGGTTGAATCACGTGTTAAAGTACAACAATTGCAAGATGATTTACGTGCAGCACAGCGACAAAACGAATCACTTGAAGCACAACTAGCCAATCAAGCAGCATCAGAAGTTTTCAATCATGTTGAACGCGTTAACGACTTGACTTATATTACTGCTCAACTTGATGTTAGCGGTATGGATGGTCTGCGCCAAGTTGCTGATAATTGGAAACAAGATTATCCATCAGATATCTTGGTATTAGCTGCAGAGGTGTCAGGAAAAGCTAATTTGATTGTTGCCGTTTCACCTAAAGGCAATCAGGCGGGTATTAAGGCAGGCGATTTGATTAAAGCGATAGCACCTAAAATTGGTGGCGGTGGCGGTGGCCGTCCTGATATGGCACAGGCAGGTGGTAAGAATCCAGCAGGTATTGCCGATGCTTTTGCTGCTGTAAACGATTTCTTATCTGCTAAGTAAAACGTTATTCTTGTTTCTTACTTCTGTAATGGATTAGACATTTAATCATGCTAAAATGAAGATGATTGAGAAAGGAGCGTGTACCTATGACAGTAAATGATGAAACAACAGTATTTGATTTTAACGATCAAATGCCAAAAGATATTCATGAAACACTGCAGATTGTGTACGGAGCTTTAGAAGAGAAAGGGTATCAACCCATTAATCAAATTGTTGGTTATTTATTATCAGGTGACCCAGCCTATATTCCACGTTTGAATGATGCGCGTAATTTGATTAAGCGTCATGAGCGTGATGAAATTATTGAAGAACTTGTACATGCCTATTTGGAGAAATAATGCGTATATTAGGATTAGATGTTGGTAGTCGCACCGTAGGTGTTGCTGTCTCTGACCCCATGGGATGGACGGCTCAAGGTGTTGAAATTATTCGAATTGATGAGGCGGCTAAAGAATTTGGATTAGAGCGTTTAGGCGAAATCATTCAAGAAACAAAGGCCAAAGGTGTTGTATTAGGCTTGCCAAAAAATATGAATAATACTGAAGGACCTAGAGCCCAAGCAGCCCGAGATTATGCTAAAATGGTTGAAGATAATTTTGGTTTGTCAACAGATTTTCAAGATGAACGACTCACAACAGTCCAAGCAGAAAGAATGTTGATTGAAGAAGCTGACGTTTCACGTAAGAAGCGTAAAAAGGTCATCGACAAGATTGCTGCGGAATTTATTTTACAAAATTATCTTGACCGTAATGGTAAATTAACCAAATAATTTAAAGAGAGCTAAATATGAGCGATAATAACGAAGAAGTCCAAAAGATCACTTTAGTTGATGATGATGGGAATGAAACCCTTCATGAAGTATTGTTTACTTTTCATTCAGATGAATATAACAAAAACTATATTTTGTTAGTTCCTGAGGGTGTTGAAGAAGACGAAGAAGTAGATATTCAAGCCTTTGTATTTGATCCAGATGAAGATGGTGAAGCGACTGAAGGCGAGTTACAACCCATTGAAGATGACAAAGAATGGGACATGGTTGAGGAAGTATTGAATACTTTCTTAGATGACGATAGCAATTTCCAATAAAAGCGCTGAGGCGCTTTTTTTGTATAATACTTTATTACTTGCTTATCAAGTGATAAACTGTTAACGAGACGTATAGTTTAAAAAATGTTGGAGGAATTTATTGTGACATTAGTGGGCATACTTGAGTTAGCACGTTTTCAATTTGCCATGACTACAATTTTCCATTTCTTCTTTGTGCCAATGTCAATTGGCTTAGCGGTTGTGGTTGCAGTAATGGAAACAATGTATGTTATCAAAAAGGATGAAACATACAAAAAAATGGCACAGTTCTGGGGTAAAATATTTTTGCTCAGCTTTGCTGTTGGTGTGGTAACTGGAATTATTCAAGAATTCCAATTCGGAATGAATTGGTCACGCTATTCGCGTTATGTTGGTGATATTTTTGGTGCACCTTTAGCGGTGGAGGCCTTGGTTGCTTTCTTTGCGGAATCAACTTTTATTGGGTTGTGGTCGTTTACCTGGGATCGTATGAAACCTGCCGTACACGTCCTATTTATTTGGATTGTAGCTATAGCTTCATGTGTTTCGGCCTTGTGGATTTTAGCAGCAAATTCATTCATGCAAAATCCAGTGGGATATGCTATTAATAATCATATGGGGCGTGCGGAACTCACAGATTTTGGTGCATTGTTAACCAATAAACAATTATGGGTACAATTTCCACACGTTATTGTTGGGACATTAGTAGCTGGTGGTTTCATTGTTGCTGGTATGGCAGCGTTTAAGTTACTCAAGCTAAAGCCTGGCGATCCACAAATTATTCTATTTAGAAAATCGATTAATATAGCTTTAGTTGTTGGTCTTATTGGTGTTGGTGGTGCTGTAATTACGGGTGATAAGCATGCCTTTGATTTACAAACGATGCAACCAATGAAGTATGCAGCAATGGAAGGTGTTGATGAGACAATTGATTCATCAAAGCGTTCGGATAAAGCGCAGCCATGGTCATTAATTTCTGTGACAAATCCTCAGACCCATAAGGTTATTGCCAAAATTGAAATTCCTTATGTACTTTCGATTCTAGGTAACCATTCTTTAACTGGTGGTAAAACAGTTGGGACAACCGAATTACAAAAAGAATTTGTGGCGAAGTATGGTGAACCCAAAGATGGTGTAGCAAATTACTATGTACCTGAAAACACATTGTTTTATGCCTTTCGCGTGATGGCTATGGGAGCAGGATTATTAGGATTAATCGCTGTTGTCGCACTATGGTTTAATCGTAAAAAGTCGAACTTGATTTTGACACAACGCTGGTTTTTATGGATTTTAGGTGTCATGACTTTCTTCCCATTTGTTGTCAATACAGCAGGATGGCTTGTAACTGAACTTGGTCGTTACCCATGGGTCGTTTATGGCTTGATGACAATTGCCGATGCTGTATCACCGAACGTATCAACGGCATCATTATTAATTTCAAATATTGTTTACTTTTTGACTTTCTCAACATTAGGTGGTTTGATGATCTGGCTATCACGCCGTGTTTTGCATGCTGGTCCAGATGTACAGGAAGAAGAAATACTTTCACCACAAGATCCTTATGAACATCTACAAGCACAAAAGGAGTCTGAGAAATAATGAGTTTATTACAAATTCTATGGTTTATTTTAATTGCAATATTGTGGGCGGGCTTCTTTTTCCTAGAAGGATTCGACTTTGGTGTAGGTATGCAGTTCTTTGGCTTAGCTAAAGATGATCATGATCGTGAAGCCCTTTATCAGTCTATTGGCCCTAACTGGGATGCAAATGAAGTGTGGCTTATTACAGCTGGTGGTGCAATGTTTGCGGCATTTCCATATTGGTATGCATCATTGTTTTCTGGATTTTATTTGATGTTATTGGTCGTACTCTTAGCCTTAATTTATCGTGGTAGTGCTTTTGAATTTAGGGAACACATGCCCACCATACAAGGAACACGTCTTTGGGAACGGTTGATTGTCTTATCATCGTTCATTGCGCCATTTTTCTTGGGGATGATATTTACAGCTATGGCATCTGGTATGCCCATTGATGCACATGGTGATTTGACGGCTGGTTTCTTTGATTACGTAACGCCATTTACATTAGTCGGAGGTATTGCCGTTACATTGATGAGCTATATTCATGGCTTGAATTTTACACGATTGAAAATTGAAGGTAAAATCACCACACGCGCTACGGCACAGTTGAAATTGCTCTATCCTGTATTATTAGCAGGCGAGGTACTGTTTGCTATCTTGTTGTTTTTCTATACTGACTTTATTCAAACGAAACCATTACTCACGGTAATTTTATTGGCAATATTAGTTGTTATGACGCTACTAGGCTGGTATTCAACTTACCATAATGGTAAAACTTTCCCCTTCTTATTATCAGGGTTTGGTTTGGTAGTTGTTGTTGTCCTATTATTCACGGGTCTATTCCCACGTCTAATGGTTGCTCATAATCCAGCGCATTCTTTGCTTATTGCAACATCTTCATCAACACCTTATACGTTACGTGTGATGACATATGTTGTGGCTACAGCCTTACCTTTGACGCTGGGCTATCAAATTTGGAGCTTTTACGTTTTCCGTAAGCGTATTGTGAGTCATAAAGTTATTGAATAAATAAACGTGCTATGATTAAGAGCGTAGTACTATATATGTTGATATGAGGTTTTAACATGATTGATCGGCGACTATTCGCTTTGCCAAACATATTTAAAACACTATTCGGGCTTGTAGTTCTAACTGGACTACAAGCTTTTGCTATATTATTGCAAGCTATTTTCCTATCAAAAGCCATTGTTGGTTTATGGCAAGGACTGGCTTTTAATATGGTGATAAATAGTGTCATTATTTTTGCTATTGCTTATATTGTGCGATATTTAATTGTTGTTTTAAAAAATCGCTATATGGCGCATTTTGCTGACGTTGCAGCAGAGAAATATCGTGTACAACTACTTAAAAAGTATACAGATTTAGGACCGAATGTAATTGCGCAGTCAGGAACAGGAAGCGCTGTGACAATGCTAGGCAGTGGTTTGGATAATGTCAAAAATTATTTTCAATTACTTTTAATTAAGGTTTTTGATTTAAGCATTATTCCATGGGTTGTGCTGTTATATATTTTTTATTTAAAATGGGATGAAGGTGTTTTCTTACTTCTCATTTTCCCAGTTGTCATTTTATTCTTTATCATTCTTGGTTTAGCAGCACAAAGTAAAGCAGATACTGAATTTGCCAATTTTAAGAATTTAAATAATCGCTTTGTGGATGCGTTAAGAGGTTTACCTACCTTAAAGCAGTTGGGATTGGCTGATGAGTATAGTGATGAAATCTATAACATATCTGAAGACTACCGTAAGGCAACGATGCGCACGTTACGTATTGCGATTACATCAACTTTTGCACTAGATTTTTTTACAACATTATCAATTGCCATTGTAGCGGTATTCTTAGGCCTTGATTTATTGAATGGGCATATGCAATTTGAACCTGCGCTTATTATTTTAGTTTTGTCACCCGAGTATTTTTTGCCACTACGTAATTTTGCGGATGATTATCATGCGACATTGGATGGTAAAAATGCCTTAACTGATGTATTAGATATTTTAGACACACCGAGTATTGTTCAACAGCAACAACTAACATTAACGCAGTGGTCAGCACAGGACGTGTTGACAATTTCTGATTTGCAATTAACTTATCCCAAACAAGAAACAGCAACGCTCAAGGCAATTACTTTATCGGCCAGCGGTTATCAAAAAATTGCGATTGTAGGTGAAAGTGGTTCAGGAAAATCAACGCTATTGAATGTATTAAGTGGCTTTCTAGAACCTGATAGCGGTAGGATTGAAATCAACCATCAGCCGTTAACGCAACTCGCACAACAAGATTGGCAACGTCAATTCTTCTATATGCCACAGCAACCATACATTTTCCATACAACCCTACGCGAAAATATTGCTTTCTATACCCCAAAGGCAAATCGTGAAGATATTAAAAAGGCTGCACAACGTGCTGGCCTAGCTGATTTAATACAAGCATTACCAGAGGGGTTAGATACGGTGATTGGTGAAAGTGGCCGTCAATTGTCTGGTGGACAAGCCCAACGCGTAGCATTAGCGCGCATGTTACTGGATACATCACGCCGCATTTTATTATTTGACGAACCCACAGCGCATTTAGATATTGAAACAGAAATCGACTTAAAAAAGACAATGAAAATGGTGCTAGATAATCATTTGGTATTCTTTGCGACGCATCGTTTACACTGGCTCAATCAGATGGATTATGTACTCGTCATGAAGCAGGGGAAAATTGTGGAAAGCGGTGAGCCTCAAGTATTATTGGCACAAGATAATAGTCAGCTTAATCAATTACGCCATCAATTACGTGATGGAGGTCTGACACATGCATAATTTAAAACAGTTACTTAAACATGATAAGTGGGTGATGCCACTATTAAGACAACGCAAAATGTCTTTATTCTGGTCGATCTTCTTGAACTTTATGATGATTTTTTCGGCAGGGGCTTTAATGTTTGTTTCTGGTTTTTTAATTTCACGTTCAGCGCAGCGGCCTTCAAACATTTTAATTATTTACGTTCCCATTGTCTTGACACGGTTATTCGGTATTTCGCGACCCGTATTTCGTTATACACAGCGTCTTGTATCACATAATTGGGTACTCAATGTTGTCTCTAAAACACGACGGGCGCTTTATGAGAGTGTTGCAAGTCATGCAGATTATATTCGCGGTAGCATTCAAAAAGGTAAAGTATTAGGCCTGTTAGCTGATGACTTGGACCGCTTGCAAAATTTGTACTTAAGAACACTATTCCCATTGGGAACAGGCATTATCCTTTATCTTTTTATCATTATTGCTTTGGGAACCATGAGCCTGTGGTTAATGTTATTTTGGTTGCTGATGTTAGCCATTATTTTACTGGCTGTACCGATCTTTAGCTTATTAATGAACCGACAACGTATTCAAAAGCAAAAGCAGTTACAATCCCAACTTTATACTGATGCCACCGATGCAGTGTTAGGCTTACAAGATTGGTTATTAGCAGGTAGACAAGCTGATTTAGTCGCGTCGCAACAAACGACGATGCGGTCGTTAGCTAAAATTAAAGGTAAGAGTATGCACTTTGGATGGTGGCGTGATTTTGCCATTCAAATGCTTGTGTTAATTTTAGTTGTCGTGACACTTTATTGGAGTAATCACTATTTTGCTGGGCAATCTCAATTGATTAATTATATTGCTGCCTTTACGTTAGCTATTTTTACTCTGGCAGATAGTTTTTTGGGTGTTAATCAGGGGATGAGTGAGGCAACATTTTATGAAGATAGTATTCGACGACTAAATGATTTACCAGAACCACGTCAACAGCAGAAAATAGCACAACCACTACAACAACACGCAGCGATTCAGTTCGACCAAGTGAGTTTTAGTTACGGTGATCGACAGATTTTAAAACACTTAGATTTAAACATTGCGGCTGGTGAGAAGATTGCAATACTTGGCCGATCAGGTGCAGGTAAAACAACATTACTTAAGTTATTATCTGGTGATTTGCAACCAGATACCGGTCATATTTATCTAAATAAGAAAAAGTATCATGATTTGCATCCGCAAATTGCTATTTTAGATCAACAAACTTATTTATTTGATACGACTATTCGTAATAATATTCGAATGGGTAATCTTTCTGCAACACAAGAACAGATTGAACAGGCGGTTGAACAGGCTGGTTTATCTGATTTACTCAAAAGCTTAGCGCAAGGATATGATACACCTATGCATGAAGCGGGTACTCGTTTTTCCGGTGGCGAACGGCAACGTTTTGCTCTAGCCAGAATTTTGCTTCAAGACGCACCTATTGTTATACTAGATGAACCGACTGTTGCTTTAGACCCGAAAACAGAGCAAGAAGTGCTTGATCGGATATTTAAAGCATTATCTGGGCGTACGATTATTTGGGTCACCCATCATTTAACAGGTATTCAAAATGTTGATCATGTTTATTTCTTAGAGGATGGTCAATTCATTTTGTCAGGTACACCGCAAAAGTTAGCGCAAGAATCACCGCGATTCCAACAATTATTAAAACTTGATCAATATTAAAATGGCTACAAAAAGAAAACCGTCTCCTCAAATTAGAAAAAAATATGTTAAAAAACGACGACCTACTGGGCGGCGACCCAAGAAAAATCAAAAAGTGATGAAACAGTGGTTAGTGCTGGGTGCGTTGTCTATTTTTGTGATACTCATTATTGCAGGAATGTTTAAATCAGAAGAAAAGGTGGTTGAGAAACCAACGAATATGACCAATCAAACCTATGATGCACGGGTTGCTTGGATTAACGAATTAGCCCCTTATGCACGTGAATTGCAAAAAAAATATGGCGTGTTAGCGTCAATCAGTATTGGGCAAGCTATTTTAGAGTCTAATTGGAATAGTAGTGATTTGGCGAGCCAGTATCATAATTTATACGGTGTCAAAGCTGATGCTAATCAACGCAGTGTGCTACTCCCAACTAAGGAGTATGAAAACGGTGAGTGGGTAACCATTAACGGTCGATTTGCTGTATATAATAGTTGGCAGGATAGCATGCACGCACATGCAAAGTTATTAGCGCATGGAACAAGCTGGAATCCACAGCAATATGCACATGTTTTAAGTGCGAAAGATTATGCAACAGCGGCTAAAGCTTTAACACAAGATGGTTATGCAACGGATCCAACTTATGCACAAAAGCTCATTGAAATTATTAACACGTGGCATCTGAATCGATTTGATCGTAAAACTTAAGTATAAATTTTTCCAAAAGCGAACTAGTGTTCGTTTTTTTATTTGATATAATAGATTAGATAAATTTTAGTGATAAAAGAGGCAAATATGACAGTTGAAACACTGATTGCGGGTATGAATGATAAGCAAGCCGAGGCTGTGCAAACAACACAAGGGCCATTATTAATTATGGCTGGTGCGGGCTCTGGTAAAACGAGAGTGTTGACACATCGTATTGCACACTTAATTGAAGATTTGAATATTTTTCCTTGGCGTATCTTAGCTATTACATTTACTAATAAAGCAGCCAAAGAAATGAAAGAACGTATTGCGCGTTTAGTTGATGAAGATGTTGCGCGTGATATATGGGTTTCAACATTCCATGCGTTAGCTGTGCGTATTTTACGTCGAGATGGTGAGAAAATTGGTTTATCACGTAATTTTACAATTGTGGACACTAGTGCACAACGAACATTGATGAAGCGTGTGATCAACGATTTAAACTTAGACACAAATCAGTATGATCCACGAGCAATCTTGGGGGCTATATCAAACGCTAAAAATGATATGCTATCACCTCAAGATTTCGCCAAACAAGCTGGTAATATTTATCAGGAAACAGTGGCTGAAGCATATGCTGCTTATCAAGCCGAACTAAAGCGCGCACAAAGTGTTGATTTTGACGACTTAATTATGTTGACGATTGAATTATTTCGACAATCACCGGATGTTTTAGAACGTTATCAAAATCAATTTGAATATTTACATGTAGACGAATATCAGGATACCAATGATGCCCAATATACGATTGTGAATATGCTAGCTGCACGTTCTAAAAATTTGGCCGTTGTTGGGGATGCCGACCAATCGATTTATGGTTGGCGTGGTGCTAACATGAATAATATTTTGAACTTTGAACAGGACTATCCAGATGCTCATGTTGTCTTATTGGAGCAAAACTATCGGTCAACACAAAATATCTTGGATGCAGCAAATGACGTCATTGCGAATAATAATGAGCGTCGGCCTAAACAGCTTTGGACACAAAACGGGGAAGGTGAAAAAATCACTTATTACCGTGCGCAAACTGAACGTGACGAGGCTAATTTTGTACTAGCCAAAATTCAAAAATTACGTGAAGAACAAAAACATGCATATAGTGATTTTGCCATTTTGTACCGAACAAATGCACAATCACGTAATATGGAAGAAGCTTTGGTAAAAGCCAATATGCCATATACCATGGTTGGTGGACATAAGTTCTATGAGCGAAAAGAAATTCTGGATATTATCTCTTATTTAAATTTAATTGCTAACCCTAACGATAATGCTGCTTTTGAACGGGTTGTTAACGAACCAAAGCGTGGTATTGGACCAACAAGTATTAATCACTTACGTGAGTTTGCTAATCGTATGGAGTGGTCATACATGACAGCAATTGACAGTATTGAATTAGCACCAGAACTGACAGCCCGTGCGGTCACTAAATTATTGGCATTTGCTGACTTAATGCATACATTGCAGCAGCAAGCTGAATTTTTGACGGTAACAGAATTAGCTGAAATGGTAATGACACGTAGTGGTTATCGTAAGATGTTGCAAGATAAAAATGATCCAGATAGCCAAGCACGTTTAGAAAACTTGGAAGAATTCTTATCCGTTACCAAAGAATTTGATGATAAGTATAATGCGGATGATATCGATGCTGTGAATCCATTGATTGATTTTCTAGGTAGTACTGCACTGATGAGTGATCTGGATGACTTTGAAGAAGGTGATGGTGCAGTGACTCTGATGACATTGCATGCGGCCAAAGGTTTGGAGTTCCCAGTTGTCTTTATGGTTGGGTTAGAAGAAGGTATTTTCCCATTAGCCAGAGCGACGCAAGATGATGATCAGTTAGAAGAAGAACGCCGATTAGCTTATGTAGGTATTACACGAGCGATGAAAAAGCTATTTTTGACTAATGCTTTCTCACGTTTGTTGTATGGTCGTACCCAGAGTAATCAACCATCTCGCTTCATTGATGAGATTGATCCAAAACGATTATTTAATGAATATAGTGGGGTTAGTGCCTCTCAATCATTACCATTTGATCGCAAAACACAACGTGCTGTTGCAACAACTTATCAAGCAACGCCTGTTAAGAAGACAACAGCTGGAGAATCTGGTGCGGACAAGGTGAATTGGCAAGTTGGTGATAAAGTATCACATAAGAAATGGGGTATTGGTACGGTTGTAGCAGTTTCTGGTAATCAACAAGATCAAGAACTGAAAGTTGCTTTTCCTGCCGACGGCATTAAACAATTGCTTGCAGCATTTGCGCCAATTACACGAGTGGAATAGAATATAGGAGATTGTTGAATGTCGATCATATACGATCCACTAAATAAAAATTTTATTGAATGATGAGGTGATCAATGTTACCTGAATTTAAAGCAGTGAGTGAGCTAACGACAGCTCAAGCACAACAGGAAATTGCAAAACTGCAAGATGATTTAACCCGTTATGGCGTTGAATATTATGAGGATGATAATCCGAGTGTTGAAGATCATGTTTATGATGCCTTTTATGCACGTTTAGTTGATTTAGAAGCAGCATTTCCACAATTTATGACACCAGAATCACCGACACAACGGGTCGGTGGTACTAATGTTAAGTCAGAGTTAACCAAAATTACCCATCCGGTACCAATGTTGTCTTTAGGGGATGTTTTTAGTTTAGAAGAACTACAAGATTGGGATGCTAGAACAACTAAAGCTTTAGGTTTTCAAAGTGATTATAATTTAGAATTGAAAATTGATGGTTTGGCAGTTGCTTTAGATTATGAAAATGGTGAATTGGTTCAGGCATCTACACGTGGTAATGGAACAATTGGCGAAGATGTGACGGCTAATGTTAAGACTATTCAAGCTATTCCTCAAAGGTTGAGTGAACCATTAACAATTGAGGTGCGTGGCGAAATTTATATGCCTAAAAAGAGTTTTGCCAAGCTGAATCAGCAACGTGAGTTGGAGGGATTGGCACCATTTGCTAATCCGCGTAATGCCGCAGCGGGGTCTTTGAGACAATTAGATGCTAAAGTTACCAAAAAGCGTGAGTTATCTGCTTTCGTGTACTATACGGCTGACTTTGAAACACTTGGTGCTGAGACACAAAGCGGTGCTTTACAACGTTTTGCAGCATTAGGATTACCAACTAATACGACGAATCAAGTTATTTCAGTAATGTCATATATTTCTTCATATATTACACACTATACGCAACAAAGAGATACCTTAGATTATGGTATTGACGGGGTTGTGGTTAAGGTTAATGCTTTAGATTTACAGTTGGACCTTGGTAATACCGTTAAAATTCCGCGTTGGGCGATTGCCTATAAATTTCCGCCCGAAGAAGCACTGACAACTGTTAGAGATATCGAGTGGACGGTGGGACGTACAGGTGCCGTAACCCCCACAGCAGTGATGGATCCAGTACAACTCGCTGGTACTGTGGTTAAAAGAGCGAGCTTGCATAATCCAGATTACCTCAATGCTAAAGGTATCCGAATTGGAGATACTGTTACCTTACATAAGGCTGGCGATATTATTCCAGAAGTGGGGCAAGTGATTGAAGAAAAGCGGTCAATAGACAGTGTGCCTTATGTCATCCCCGTTATGTGTCCGGCTTGTCAATCAGAATTAGTGCATATTGAAGGTGAGGTTGCACTGCGCTGTATTAATCCATTTTGTTCAGCACAAATTCAGGAACGTTTAACGCATTTTGCTTCCCGAAATGCGATGAACATTGATGGTATGGGGCCAAGGGTGATTGCGCAACTCTTAAAAAATAACTTGATTCAAGATGTTGCGTCAATCTATGCACTGAAGGAAGAACAGTTATTATCACTAGATAAATTTAAAGAGAAATCAGCGAATAATCTATTTAATGCCATTCAACAATCGAAGCAAAATTCGTTAGAAAGATTGTTATTCGGTCTGGGTATTCGCATGGTTGGTGCCAAGGCTGCTAAATTAATTGCTAAAAAGTTTAAAGACTTAACACAACTGATGCATACCACTTCAGCTGATATTGCAAGTATTGATGGTATCGGTAGCACGATTGCTGATTCTATGGTGCAGTTTTTTAGTACGCCACAAGCACAACAGTTAGTGCAGGATTTAATGGCTGCTGGTGTTAACGGTAAGTATCTATCTGATGTAGAAATTGATGAAAATTCATTTTTCTTCGGCAAAAAGATCGTTTTAACTGGTAAACTAGAACAAATGAGTCGTCCAGTGATTGCTAAGTGGCTCGAAAACCATGGTGCAAGTGTTGTCGGTTCTGTTTCTGCCAAAACAGATTTGGTTATTGCTGGACATTCGGCAGGTAGCAAGCTAGATAAAGCAACAGGTCTAGGCATACCAGTGTGGCAGGAACAGCAATTTATTGATACTAAGCAAGAAGAGGATAATCAATCATGAAGCGCATAGGTTTTCGTGGCTATGTCATTATAGCGATATCAATTTTGATTATAGCGTTATTATCGTTGTATATTTTTAATATGAATCGGATTACACCAACTTCTAGAAAAACAAGTAGTGTACAAGTGACTTCTAGTTCAGGGGATGGTGATTATCAGACAGTAATCAAGAACGGACGTTATTTGACAAGTAAAGCACGAGGTATTACGGCGGGTTCGGAAGCCAACAGTTTAGACACAAAACATTTTGAATCCGGCTTATTATCTTTAGCTAAAAATCATTTCAAGACTAATCAATATGTTTTTCAAGAAGGACAGTATTTAAGCTCAGATACGGTTACTTCATGGTTAAGCCGAAGTTCGGATGATAAAGTTGGATTAAATCCAGCAGACAATGGTAAAAAAGATAGTGATCGTGAGCCAATTTATGTACAAAGTCTGACTGAACAAGACTTTATGGTTAAAAGTGGTGATAGCCTAAAATTGTCGGGTATGGTTATCGGTGTTGCGATGAATACACAAGATCAGTACCAACGTGAAAAATATGGTGCAACTTATACTCAAGACATTTCAACAGCGGATATGAAAGCTTATGGTAAGAAAATTGCGCCTAAAATTATTTCTCGTATACGCCAACTAAAGGGGATTAGTGATAGCGTTCCTATTGTGCTTGCAATGTATGCTAATGCACCTGCTGATTCATTAACGCCTGGTAACTTTTATGCTGAAGCGAAAAGTACCAAGGGAACGGATCTGAGTGAGTGGCAATCGATTGATCAAAAATCAATTGTTTTACCTAAGTTATCCACAGACACATCAAGTCTTGGTAGTGATGAAAATAATGGTTTTTCTAACTTTAAAACGGAAATTCAAGATTTCTTCCCTAATATAGCTGGGGCAACAGCTGTCGCTTCGTTTAAGAATGGACAGTTAACGAATATGAATGTGACCATTACAACGCAATTCTATAGTCAAACAGAGATTAGTAGTTTTGCAAACTTTGTTGCACAAGAAGGGTTGCGTTATTTACCAAGTAATGTACCCATTCGTATGGTAATCAAGACGTCTAATGAGACGCAGGCAATATTGCAGCGCAATAAAGACGATAAAACATTTAAAATTACAGTATTAGATTAAATTAAAAAAATGCTACTCATCTTTAAGACGGGTAGCATTTTTAATGCAATCATATGAAATTAGGTTAATTAAGATTTGACATCAGCGTTAGCTGTTGCTGATGCAGCTTTAATTGCGATTGTACTGTCATTTAATACTGCTTGTAAATCGTGAACAGTTGGGTTTTCCAAATAGAAATCAGCAATTTGATCAGCAATGTGTTCTTGTAAAACACGCTTCAAAGGCCGTGCACCCATAGCAGGATTGTATCCCAAATCAACTAATTTGGCTTTAGCATCCGCGTCAACATTGATATGCAAATTATTATCAGCTAAGTTGTCGTTCATATCAGCTAGTAGTAAGTCTACAATCTTGAGTAAACTATCGCGGTCTAATGATTGGAATTCAATAATATCATCAAATCGATTCAAGAATTCTGGACGGAAATAGTTTTCCAATCGTGCAACTAAACGATTCTGCGCACTGGTTGAACCAAAACCAACTGGTGCATTACCTGTATCTGTTGAACCCGCATTAGAAGTCATAATGATGATGGTATCTTTGAAACTCACCGTATGACCTTGTGCATCTGTTAGACGACCGTCGTCTAGAACTTGTAAGAACATATTCATCACATCTGGATGCGCTTTTTCGATTTCATCTAATAAAATTAATGAGTAGGGATGACGTCGAACTTGTTCTGTTAGTTGACCAGCTTCTTCATAGCCAATATACCCGGCAGGTGCGCCAATCATCTTTGATACAGAGTGCTTTTCCATATATTCACTCATGTCAAAACGAATCAAAGCATCTTTACTACCAAACATTTCCTTAGCCAACTGCTTAGCTGTTTCTGTCTTACCGACACCAGTTGGTCCAACAAACAGGAAGGAACCAATTGGCCGACCAGATTTTGTTAAACCAATACGGTTACGACGGACCGCCTTGGCAATTTTTTCAACAGCATTGGCCTGACCAATGACATGATCTGACAAATTTTTATCCAAATCTTTCAGCTGATTAGCTTCGTTTTCTTTTAACTCACCAACCGGTATATCTGTTTTGTCTTCAATAATTTTAAGAATATCCTTTTCAGTCACTTGTTGTGGTTGACTCATTTCAGGATGTGCTTCAACTTGGGCTTTTTGTGATGTCAGTTGGTTGACTTGATCACGCCAATAACTTGCTTTTTCAAAGTCTTCTTTATCAATTGCTTCTTGCTTGAGTTTCTCGGCAGAATCAATTTTATTTTGAATTGTTTTTGGATCAGCTACGGTCATGGTCAAATTTTTACGTGATCCAGCTTCATCAATTAAGTCGATAGCTTTATCTGGTAAAAATCTTTCGGGAATATAGCGATCAGATAAGTCAACAGCTGATACTAATGCATCATCAGTATAGGTAACGTGATGATAGTCTTGATATTTCTCACGAATACCTTGCAAGATTGTGAGGGTCTCTTCTTGGGTTGGTTCCTCGACTTGAACCTGTTGGAAACGTCGAGAAATAGCACCATCTTTTTCAATTTTACGATACTCATTAAGCGTCGTTGCGCCGATAAGCTGGAATTCACCACGAGCTAAAGCGGGTTTCAAAATATTACCAGCATCCATACCACCCTCGGCATTACCGGCACCCATGATTTCGTGGATTTCATCAATGAATAAAATAATATCTTCATTATCAGTGACTTCTTCCATTAACTGTCGCATACGTGCCTCGAATTGACCGCGCATGCTCGTACCTTGGACCATGCTGACCATGTCTAAGCGAATGATCTCTTTTCGTTGTAGCTTATCTGGTACTTTACCACTAACAATTGCTTGAGCTAAACCTTCTACCACAGCAGTTTTACCAACGCCGGGTTCTCCGATTAGAACAGGATTGTTTTTAGTACGGCGGTTTAATATTTCAATGACACGTGATACTTCGTTATCACGACCAATGACAGGATCTAGCTTACCTTCGCGTGCAAGTTGCGTTAGGTTAATACCAAATTCCTCTAATAATGTCTTTTGCTTTTTTGATGCGCCTTTTTTATTATTCTGTTGTTGTCCTTGTGTTCGTTGCATTTCGTCATTCATTGCACGAAACATATCATCTAAATTGTTAAAACCAAATGGATCTTGTGCTGCCATAAAAAGTGTACTCCTTTCTGGATAAGTTTATTGTAACACTTTTAGCACTCTTTGTAAAAGAGTGCTAAATTATTCATATAACCATTTAAAGTAGCGTGATATAATTAAGTAGGAGGTGATGAAGTATGGCAGATTATCTAAGTTTACTTAACCAAGTGCGTTCTGGTGAATTAACATCCTTTGAAGTGACACCTGAAGTATTTTCAGATTTTCAAAAAGCATGGGCTTCATTTGATTATCAAAGTGCGATTCGAGGTGTGGCGCATCAAAATGGGCACATTACGTATGAAAAAGCCTAATTTGCTATTCGCAGAAGGTTAAATATCATTTTATTGTAACCGGTTTCAAAACAATAGTGGTTATATCGGCATTTTGAAGCCATCACCCCGCTGTATCAATGATTTGCGCATAAATTCACTTGCTATTTTGTAAGCGCTTTGATACACTGTTTTCAGAAGTTGTTTTACAACAAAAAAAGGAGAATTAAAATCATGGCACAATCAAAAGACTTTCACATTATCGCAGAAACAGGTATCCACGCACGTCCAGCTACATTGCTAGTACAAGCTGCATCAAAGTTCGTTTCTGACGTTACATTGTCATACCAAGGTAAGGACGTTAACTTGAAGTCAATTATGGGTGTGATGTCACTTGGTGTTGGTCAAGGTTCTGACGTTACAATCAAAACAGAAGGCGAAGACGAAGAAGCTGCAATGACTGCTATCGTTGAAGCAATGAGCTCAGAAGGACTCGCAAAGTAATTATGACAAAAAAGTTTAGTGGTATTGCAGCAAGTAACGGTATTGCAATTGCCAAGGCTTATTTACTGGTAGATCCAGATTTATCTTTTGACAATGTCGCAATTAATGATGTTACAGCGGAACAAGCACGTTTTGATCAAGCTATTGCTGCTTCTAGTGAAGATGTAACTGCAATTAAAGAGAAGGCTGCTAAAAGTTTGGGCGATGCTGAAGCTCAAGTCTTTGAAGCACATTTGATGGTCCTGGCTGATCCGGAAATGTCTGGCGCCATTAAGCAAAAAATTGCTGATGACAAGATTAATGCTGAACAAGCATTGAAGGAAGTCACGGACAATTATATTTCAATGTTTGAGGCAATGACAGATAATGCTTATATGCAAGAACGTGCAGCTGATGTGCGTGATGTAACTAAGCGTATTTTGTCTCATTTATTAAATGTAAACTTACCTAATCCTGCATTAATTAATCAACCAGTTGTGTTGATTGCTAAGGATTTAACACCGTCTGATACTGCACAATTAGATCGTCAGTTTGTACAAGGTATTTTGACTGATTTAGGTGGGCGAACAGCGCACGCTTCAATTATGGCTAGGACGCTTGAGATTCCAGCCATTGTTGGTTCTGATGTTGCTACATCAGAAGTTTGTGAAGGTGATATGGTGATTGTTAACGGTTTGACTGGAGACGTTATTGTGAATCCTGATGACCAGACATTGGCTGATTACCAACAAAAGGCAGCGGATTATGAAGCACAGCGTGCAGAGTGGTCTAAGTTAAAAGATGAACCATCTGTTTCGGCTGATGGACAACATTTCGTTGTTGGTGCTAACATTGGTGCCCCTAAAGACATGGATGCCGTATTAGAAAACGGTGCCGAAGGTATCGGTTTATATCGAACTGAATTCTTGTACATGGAATCAGATCACTTACCAACTGAAGATGAACAATTCGAAGCTTACAAAACAGTAGTCGAGAAAATGGCTGGTAAGCCAGTTACTGTGCGTACTATGGATATTGGTGGCGATAAACATCTTGATTATTGGACATTGCCGCAAGAGGAAAATCCATTCTTAGGCTATCGTGCAATTCGTATTTCTTTGGATCAAGATGAAATATTTAGAACACAATTGCGTGCTTTGATTCGTGCTTCAGTTTATGGTGAATTGTGGATTATGTTCCCAATGATTGCAACTTTAGCTGAATTTAGGGCTGCTCGCCAAATCTATTTGGAAGAACGCCAAAAGCTTGAATCACAAGGTACTCAAGTTGGTGATATCAAATTAGGTATCATGGTAGAAATTCCTGCTGCGGCAATGTTAGCTGATAAGTTTGCTAAGGAAGTGGATTTCTTCTCAATTGGTACGAATGACTTGATTGGTTATACAATGGCGGCTGATCGTGGTAATGATCGTGTATCATACCTTTACCAGCCTTATAATCCTTCAATTCTACGTTTGATTAACCAAGTTATCCAAGCTGCTCACCAAGAAGGCAAGTTTGTAGCTATGTGTGGTGAGATGGCGGGCGATCCAATTGCTGTACCGTTACTATTGGGTATGGGATTAGATGAATTCTCAATGAGTGCACCATCTATACTGCAAACGCGCTCACTCATGAAGACGCTAGACACTAAGGCGATGGCAACACTTGCTCAAAAGGCTTTGGATCTTGAAACAAACGATGAAGTTGTGGCTTTAGTTAAGAACGCAGTGCATTAATTTAAATTTTTGGAAAACACCGGTGAGGTGTTTTTTATTATCTATAAATACTTGATGGCTTGTTAAGTTTAGTGAAACGAGAGTTGTTTGCATTAAATTTAAAATGTTATACTAGGAGTATTGTATTTAAATTTCAGTGGGGATTTAACGCGCAAATGGGGATTAAAAAAACTAAATTTAGTATAGGTAGCTGGAGGAAACGATGAATATCGGTTTATTTACAGATACGTATTTTCCACAAGTTAGTGGGGTAGCAACCTCAATTAAAACGTTGAAGGAATCATTGGAAGCGCAAGGACATCAGGTGTATATTTTCACTTCAACTGATCCTAAAGTTTCTAAAAACAAATTCGAACCGCATATTTATCGTTTTTCAAGCGTGCCATATGTCGGATTTAAAGATAGAAGATTGGCTTTTCGTGGCTTGATACAGGCTGTGGAAATTGCAAAATCTGTGAAGTTAGATATTGTCCATACACAGACAGAATTTTCTCTTGGTTTACTGGGTAAATTTGTTGCACGACAATTAAAAATACCGGCGGTTCACACGTATCATACAATGTATGAAGATTATACGCATTATGTTGCTAAAGGTTTGCTTATTGGGGCAAATGGTGTCGGCGTTTTAATGAAAGCTTACATGAAAAGTATTGATAGTGTGATTGCACCGTCCGATTTAGTAAGAGATACGTTATTAAAATATGGTGTTACAGCACCAATCACCGTTATTCCAACAGGCGTCGCTTTGCCAAAACGGCAAGAGGATAACCAGAATTTACGTGAAACTTATGGTTTTACTGACGATAACTTAGTCATCTTGTCGTTGGGACGTTTGGCTTATGAGAAAAATATTGCTATGACAATTACGTCATTTGATAAAATTATTGCACAATATCCACAAGCACGATTGGTGATTGTTGGGGATGGCCCAGCACGAAAAGATTTGCAAGAGCAGGTTGAACATTTAGATTTGACACAATATGTCACTTTTACCGGAATGGTTGAACATGACTGTATTGCCGATTATTATGCTATGAGTGATGTTTTTGTGAGTTCTTCCAACACGGAGACACAAGGGTTAACTTTTGTTGAGGCAATGTTTGCTAATCGTCCCTTTGTTGCAATTCATTCACCATATTTAGATAATTTGGTAGATGATGTGGCAATTGGCCAGCTGGTTGACAATATTGATGATTTCACGACTGCTGTAATTTTTTATCTCAATCGACCATTTAATGAGCGAGATCAAGCACAACGTATTAAAAAAATGGCCGATGTTGATGCAGTGACATTTGGTAAGCGCGTACTTGCGTGCTATAATGCTGCTATTCATCATCATCAGCCAACGGATGGTAATGACCAATTTCCTAATGAGGAAGAAGTGGGCTATGCTAAAAAGTTATTACGTAATCCATTCAGGAGAGGGTCATGAAAGTTTTACTTTACTTTGAGAATCAGAAAATGATTGCAAAATCAGGTATTGGACGCGCGCTGTCCTTACAGAAAAAATCACTATCTTATACTGATGTTGTGGTAACAACGGATGATAAATCGACAGACTATGATGTATTACATATTAATACTTATGGTATCAAAAGCCATCGCATGGTCAAAAAAGCACACCAATTGGGTAAAAAAGTCGTCTATCACGGGCATTCAACCTATGAAGATTTCCGCAATTCATTTACCGGTTCTAATTTATTAGCGCCGTGGTATAGACGTTATTTGATTTCACTATATGGTAAGGCTGATGGACTCATTACGCCAACACCCTATTCTAAAACATTATTACAAAACTACGGTTTGACACAACCAATTACCGCCATTTCTAATGGTGTTGAATTAGCAAAATATCAATATGATACGCATAAAGTGCGCGCGTTTCGTGAGTATTTTCAACTTGGTGATAAACAAAAGGTCATTATGAGTGTCGGCCTTTTTTTTGAACGAAAAGGCATTTTTGATTTTGCTGAATTAGCAAAGCGACATCCAGAATATACATTTATCTGGTTTGGCTACACTGATTTACGATTGGTACCAAAAGATATTCGTCACCTCGTAAAAAATAACACCTATAAAAATCTGATTTTCCCAGGATATATTACAGGAGATGTACTTTTGGGTGCATTCCAAGGTGCTGATCTTTTCTTATATCCTTCGTTTGAGGAAACAGAAGGGATTGTCGTATTAGAAGCACTCGCTTCTCGGCAACATGTTCTTGTTCGTAACATTCCTGTTTACCAAAATTGGCTAGAAGAAGGTGTTAACGTATATAAGGCGGATAATGTAGATGAGTTTGATGAAAAAATGCAAAGTATTCTTAATGCGCAAGTATCTGATGTTAGAGATGCCGGTCACGCATTAGCTGTTGCACGTGATTTACCTAAAATTGGGGCACAACTCCAAAAAGTTTATGAAAAAACGCTAAAAGCATAGGAGTTAGTCATGCTTAAACGAGATAGATTATCAATTATTGTTGTGGGTTTGTTAACAGCAATTGTGGTTTACTTTTTGTGGCACGAATTAGACGGTCGTGGTCGGCAGTTGGAAGCAGCATTACGTCACTTAGATTGGCGATGGTTGGCAGCTGGAATGGTTGCGATGATCATTACCATTTTCTTAGAAGCAGGGGTTGCTTGGTCTTTACTCAATCGATCAGATCGAAAGAAAACCTCGTTAGCAGCCTTGCTACGAGTACCCTTGCTTAATCTATTGGGGACAGGATTGACACCATTTGCTACCGGAGGGCAGCCAGCCCAGCTATATGGACTGTCACGTGCTGGTGTAGAGGGTGGACGGGCAACGTCGGTTGTTTTAATGAAATTTTTAGTTTACCAAATTGTCGTTGTTCTTTTCTTTATTATTGGCTATTTCAGTGCAGATAGTTTTATATATTCACAAGTTGATCCAACATTTGCAACCTTTATTCCATTTGCAATTGCGATTCATGCAGTTGTGATTATTGGCATTGCTTTAGTCATGTTTTGGCCTGCATTAACTTTACGATTAGTGGATGTTATCAGTCCTATTTTCAAAAAAATGATGACGCGTAGGCGATACCAGCGAGTCATTGCCGCAATTAAAGTGAAAGTGAACAATTTTCATGAAGAGTCAAGGCGTGTGGTGGGGAGTTGGCAATCATTGATTAGTGCGACGGCCTTCACAATGGCACAATTAATTATCTTCTATACTATTCCTTATTTTGTCATTCGGGCTTTCGGATATGAAGATGTTAATCCTTGGTTAATTATCGCCATGCATATTATGATAGTCATGGTCATTTCTTTATTTCCAATTCCAGGTGGCGTTGGGGGCGCTGAATTAAGTTTCCAGCTCCTATTTACGCCATTTGTCAAAAATCCAGCAACATTGATATTGGTCATTTTAATTTGGCGTATCATTACTTATTACTTTGGCCTATTTGCTGGTTTAGTGGCTTATGTATGGCCAAGCCATAAAGTAGTAAAGGATACTTATGAACAAAAACGTTGAAAAAATAAGTGAACTCAATCAAATCATCAATAGGTTACGTGCCATGGTTGATGCTAAAGATGGGCATAATCAAACACGTCGGTTTGAAGCATTTGGTATTGAAGCCCTACAAGTTGAGTACAATCAAGACGCAAAAGTGTGGACGATTCATGAGCATCGTGAATCTAGGCAGTTTCAATTCGATGATATTGATTTGGTTGCGATTGAAATTTATGATGTGCTGCACGATTTTAAGTTAATATTTTAGGTGAAGACATGAAACATCTTGTGAAGTACTTTCCAACCCCAAAACAAATATGGATTAAAATAAAACAAACAATGGATACCAGTGCACCATTAGTATGGTTTTTCGTACTTAATGTGGCGTTAGTTTGGTTGAAAACATATGTGAATTACCATATGAATTTTCGATTAGGCGTAAGTGGCTCGGTTCAAAACTTTTTGCTTGTCCTTAATCCGTTGCCAACAGCTATCATTTTCTTGAGTATTGCGCTGTATTTTAAAGGTGCACTCAGCTATTGGTTAGCTGTGCTACTTAACTTTATTCAGTCGTTATGGCTGTTTGCCAATATTCTCTATTATCGTGAATTTTCTGATTTCTTATCAATGGGTATCTTAGGCTCATCAAGTTCAACGGGTAATAACTTAGGCAAATCAATCACGGCTATTATGCATTGGTCTGATTGGCTGGTCTTTGTGGATATCTTAGTTTTAGTTGTTTTGTTGCTCTTTCGACAACTGACAATTGACCGGCGTGGTGTGCAAAAGAAGTTTGCCGTTTTGACAACCCTGTTAGGGATTGTGCTGATGTTTGTTGGTTATGGTATTGCTTCTGCGGATCGTAGTGGTTTACTAACGCGATCATTTGATAATAACTATATCGTGAAATACCTGGGCTTAAATGAATATGCCGCATTTAATGCTGTGCAAACGTATAATCAAACGCAAAGTCGCAGTCATGCTAAGCCAGCGGATTTTAAAGAAATTCAGAGCTTTATTAAATCACAAAAATTACCTAATAATGTTTCTTATTTTGGTACTCAAAAGGGTAAAAATGTCTTTGTCTTTCATTTAGAATCTTTCCAACAATTCTTGATTGACTATAAAGTGAATGGCAAAGAAGTAACACCTAATCTCAATAAGTTTTATCATGACCAAAATACGTTGAGCTTTGATAATTTTTATCATCAAGTAAGCCAAGGTAAAACCTCTGACGCTGAAATTATGCAAGAAAATTCTTTGTATGGCTTGCCAACTGGTTCAGCAATGGTTAAATATGGTACAGATAACACTTTTGAAGCTTTGCCAGCCATTATGGGACAAAGAGGCTATACTACTGCGGCCTTTCATGGGGATGTTGCCAGCTTTTGGAATCGTGATAATACCTATAAGTCATGGGGATATAACTATTACTTCTCAAAAGGGTATTATTCTAATGCAGATAAGCCAAGCTACAACGTTGGTTATGGATTGAAAGATAAAATATTCCTGAGAGACTCTGCTAAATATATTGAACAGTTACCACAACCTTTTTATGCTAAGTTAGTAACAGTGACAAACCATTATCCTTATCAGTTGGATAAAGAAAACATCAATTTCCCAGCTACGAAAACGGGTGATAGTACTGTTGATGGATATGTTCAAACTGCGCATTATTTAGATGAAGCCTTTGCTGAGTTTGTGAGTTATTTGAAGAAAGCAGGGCTGTACGATAATTCAGTTTTGATGCTATACGGTGATCATTACGGTATATCTGAGAATCATCAACCAGCTATTGCGAAGCTTTTAGGTAAGGATAAACTCACCAATTATGATTTAGCACAATTCCAAAAGGTACCGTTTATGATTCATGGTAAAGACCTTAAGGGTGGTATTAATCATACATATGGTGGAGAAATCGATATGATGCCAACCTTACTGGATATTATGGGCGTACCCGATAACAATTTGACAATGTTTGGTCAAGACATGTTATCTGAAAACTATAAGGGAATTGTGCCCTTGCGAGATGGTGATTGGATTACACCAAACATGATGAAGTTCAATGGTGACTACTATAATACTAAGACTGGTCAGGCCATCACTGAGAGCGATTTTACGGATAAACAGAAGCAATATGTTAAACAAACACAAAGTTACGTGGATAAGGTCCTAAAGTACTCTGATAAGGTTGTCACGGGTGACCTTCTACGATTTGATAAACGAACGGACTTTGCTAAAGTAGATAAATCAAAAATTACTTATAAAGTGGATACTGGATTATCAAATCTAAAACGAAATCAGACAACTAATCCGTCGAGCGTATTTGCCAAGAATGGTAATAAAAGTAAGGTAAACGACTATAAAACGGATGCGCCAGAATTAACAGATGACAAGTAAGTTTAAAAGACACCCTAGGGTGTCTTTTTTAGTCGAATGATGTTAGTGATTATAGGGGTGATTCCAGATAATATCCGAACGAAATAGCGATAAAAGGGGTGTGGCGCAAGTAAAAAAGAAAAGGGGGTAAAAAGGGCGAAAAAAGGGAAAAAAGGTGTTGA